>JAPLGF010000002.1 GCA_026390275.1 Candidatus Atribacteria bacterium | reverse complement strand
AACTCCCCAATTCACCTTTTTTCACTCTTTTTTCTTAGTCGTTTTCATGGTTTTTACAATAGAGCTGATCATGCGGCCGAAAATGGTCTGGAGCTTCTGGGGGAAGACATCGCGGGGAGCATAACAGATGATAGCTCCACCAACGCTATAAAATGCCGTGGCGGTGGTCTGCACGCTATAGACTCCCACTTCTACGTGCAGGAGCATACTCTGCCCTTGGAATCCCCCCTGGAGATCAGCTTTGTAATAAGTACTGTTGACATCGATTCCCTTCACATCCGGGTCCACGCCCACATCCTGGGAAATGATTCCTAAATTGGAAAATTTCTGGGAGAGATACGGAGCGATATCGGAGAAAAAACTTTGGGCATCTCTCCAGCTCCCCTGGCAGCTAGGAAGAATGATGAACGACACCATCCCGGATTGATCCTCGGAAAAAGATACCAGCCGGTTATAAGTATCCACACTGGTGACCCAGTTTCGAGGATAGTCCACCACCAAGCCGATCATCAACTTATCATAGGCGCCAAATTCATTATAGACATCAAATGTTCCCCAAGAAAGCTGGGGAGGTTGGTTGAGGAGATTAATCGGACTGGGATTTGGCGTGGGTTGGTTGAGGAGATTTTGAAAAGGGAGAACAGATGGTTGGGGACTGGGTACAGGGGTAGCAGGAGTAGGAGTAGGAAGATTCAAGGTGGGAAACTGGATGGTATTGTTCGCGAAAACCGGCGGGACGGCATAACCCCACCACAAGAACCCGATCAGGAGAATACACATGAATGGAAATCTTCTCAACATACTCACCACTCCTTTTTCCTCATGGATTGATTTCCGGGAGAAGTATATTTGTTCATTTCTCGTTTCTAAACTTCAGGGATGGGAAGATGGCGATGGAGATGTCAAAGTCCAGGAAAGACTTTGCGCAAACGGAAGGAGCCAGCTTCCCGCAGCCTGGTATTCCGAAGCGGGTAGCTTCACCTTCAGCACCACTTGTGTCTCTTCATAGGTGGTGATGAGTTCTACATACCGTTCATTCCCCTGGGTGAAGGAATAAAGCGTGATTTTTCCCGAGACCCCATGGGCTGTAATTGTGCTGGATCCATGAAACTGGATCTCCTGGACCTGGACCTTTTGATCATACTCCTGAAGAAATCTCTGGTAGGTTTCCGGAGAAGAAAAATTCGCGATCAAGAAAAAACCTTTCCCGGGAGTTTGTCCCGTTATTCCTGTGGCCGGCGGTGCCCAGTGATCCGGACGATTATAATAAAAACCGGGATCAAAGAAATAGAAAAAAGTAAAACTATCTGGGAGTGTAACAGTAAATACCCCGGAGGAATCACGATAGACATTCCCTTTTGCCGGAGAACCGTTCGTCCATGTCAGTCCTTTGAAAAGAGGAAGGAGCCAACTCTGGGCTTTTTGATATTGAGAAACCGGTAGATCCGTGATCACCAAAACAGCGTTCACATCAGGATAAGTGGTAATGAGGGTGACGGTTTCACCCCCGGTGTCTTTTATGGTATATATTGTTACTTTCCCCTTTTTCCCATCGGCTGTGACAGTGCTTTCTCCCCGTGGTGTTTTTCCCTGGGTGAGCTGCGCGATGAAAAGGTCCCGTTCTTGCAGGGTGGTCAGATTTCGGACCTCCAGGATGGCCGTCCCGTCAGGGGCTTGGTATAATGCACCAATCGATGTCTCTTTGGAGAGGTATGTCTTGAATGTGAAACCGGCTGGCAAAGTGAGCGTAAACTGTCCTGCCGGGTCACGATAGGTATTCACCGTCTCCGAGAAAGGAGTGGAGGTAGTCTCCAATCCGGGCAGCCCTTCTGAGGTAGGACTGGGAGAAGGAGTAATCGTAACCGGACTGGGTAACGGTGTTATACTCGTTTCCGGGGTCATCGAAGGAGGGGAAGAGGAAGATACGGAATGGAAGGTAAAACCAGTGAGAAAGGTATTCACCCAGGGCTGAGCCTGTGTGTATGCTTCGGAAGGGAGGATGATCATTGCGGCACAATCATACCCCTCATAGGTCCCGATGATGGCGACATAATAATTGGTGGTATTCTCCTGGAAATTCCCCACCATGCTCCAGACACTGATTTTCCCATTGATGCCAGAAATTTGAAAGGCGCTTTCTCCCTGGAATTGACCATGTCTTTTCTCGATTTCTTTCTGATAACGGGCAATAGCACTTGCAGCATCCTTCACGGCTAAGTACAATTGTCCATTGTCAGGGGAAACATACTCCCGGACGGAGGTTTCCTCTTTCACCAGGGTACTTCCGATGGGAAGTGAAACCCGGAAGAGGCCCGCCGAGTCTTGATAGGTTTCTTGAGTTTGACTCGCCGGTTGAGGTAAACCTACCTGGTTTGTTGGCTGAGGAGAACTCTTCTCGTTCACTTTTTTGAGCACCTCGAGGACATCAGTCCCTTTCAGGGCCTGGTTCTCCATTGCCAAAGAATACGCGGTGATCCCTGTTAAATTGTACTTGGCATCCCCTCCCGCTTTCAAAAGAACCCTGATGACCTCAGGGTTGTTGGTATAGTGGGCAGCCTGCATAAGTGGTGTCCATTTGTCATTCGTTAGGGCGTTGACATCGGCTCCTCCGTCGATCAGGGCCTGCACAATCTCGGCATTGTTTGGATTTTCATTACCCTCCAATGCAAACATGAGAGGTGTATACCCAGAGGTTTCTTGACGAGCATCAACCTTTGCACCTGCCTCGATCAAAACACTGACCACTTTCGGATCGTTAGACCTAGCGGCGGCCTGCATAAGGGGCGTATTACCCTGATCGTTGGCGGCATTGATATCCGTCCCCAGCATGATATACGCCTTCACCATCACGTAGTCTCCCCGCCCACAAAGACCTACAAAATAGTTGGCCTCTTCCGATGCCGCCCAGGTAACCTTGCCCCCAATTAGAAGAATGAGAATAACCACCAGCCAGATGATATGAATCGAATGTATCCTCATTGCTTCCCATCTCCTTTGAATAAATTGAACTCAGAATCAGTGAAGAGACCGCTATTTCATTCTTACCCTGCACTACAGATAAAGATTCGGTAGTCTAAGTAAGCCTGAAATCCATCAGGGGTGGGGGTAAATACCTCAGAATCGACCGGGTGAGAATGATAGATGGAACGCCGAATAGTATAAATATCCTCCTCACTCAGTCCATAACGCTCCGCCAGCTCACTGGAGAGCAAGAGGAGACTGGGAGAAGGATGGTGATGGTGAACGACCCAGCCGGCTTGGGAGAGTATCCTATCCATCCCATCCACTGTGGGAAACCATTTATTTGTCCCCATCAGGGAATAAAGCTGGTTGATAATACTGGTGTTTGTTTCTGTCTCAAAACAAGCGGATTGATGGATAAAAAATTCCCGTGGTTTCATCTGAAACCGAAGACGTTGTAGAAAAGGAAGTTGACCGTCAAGTCCGAAGTAGTGGATGACCGAACGCATCGTACAGAGGAGTGTTTCGTCAACATTACTCATTACCTGATGCCGTTCGAATTGATCGGCAGATTTCTGAATGGGAGTGATTTCGGGATTGGGAATGGCAAACAGCTGTAGAGGTGAAAGGTCCAGATTGACAAAATGGATTTTGGAACAAAAATTCCTTTTGGAAAGTTCACCCAGGAGATACCCGGTTCCTCCCCCGATATCAACAATGGTGGAAGGATTGCTCTGTGCGATCGCATGGGTAATGGCCTCCAGCAGTGGCTCGGCAACGGTGGGATCAGAAAAGTATCCCCCATGAAAAACATTCCACCGGGTGCCATAAATCTTTTCCTCTTCCTGTATCCCCTGCTTCTCATCCATGGCAATTCTCCACTTCTCTCTTCCTCTTTCATTTTCCTCTCGTTTTTATCGGCCGTCAATGCACTTATTTTTTTATTAGAAAGGAACAACAATGAGCGAAATACCATAACCTTTCCTTTCTGTCATCCATTTTGCACGGCAAGAAAAAATATTACCCCCTCGAAATCGGACCTCCGTGAGAAATTGAGGGGGCAATATTCATGGGGCCTTTTTTTATTTCACAAAACGGAGCACGATAGCTGCAACGGAGAAGATCAGGGTGACGATTAGGATTCCGCGGGTACTGAAGATTCCTTTACGGGTGGTGGTAATGGCATTGAGAATGTCACTCTTCGTGGTGATCAATTCCTGTACTTGCTTATCTTTGGTAGTAACAATTTCGGTGAGCCAGTCCTTTCCGGTATCGTGGATAACGGTGTTAAGGTGATCTTGAAAATCGACCATAGTCTGTTGTGTGATTCCCTGGAGCTGAGAAGGAAGTGTTTCCAAGGA
>JAPLGF010000016.1 GCA_026390275.1 Candidatus Atribacteria bacterium | reverse complement strand
CCCACCCGGCCAATCTCCCCTTCCACCAGAGCACCGGCGAGATGGGCCATCTCCACCACTTTCCGGGTCAGCTGTATATTCGCCGCCAGCGGAGAACGGGACCCATCGATCATCACCGATGAGAAATGATTGAGCAACGCATCCATGTTGTCCTGCGGTTCATGGCTGTGATCCAGGTGGAGAGAAAAGGGAATCGAAAACTTCCCCGAAAGAGCCACCACCGACGCCGAGATCGCTGCTAAATCCAGAAGACGATACTCCACCGGAGCCAGTTGCAGGATAACCGGAGACTTTCTTTCTTCCGCTTCTTCCAGCACCCACAAGATAAATTCCAGGCTGGGTACATTAAAAGCCGGTAATGCAAAATTCCCTTTTTCCGCTATTTCAATGAGCTCACGAGTCGATACCAGTGCCAATTTTTACGTCTCCTTCCAAATAATGTTGAGATGTGGCGGTGTTGAGTCGTTGAGTTGGAAAAACATACTACCCTTAAGGTACCAGTGTCAGAATTTTCTTCGCTTGTTTCGGATAATGAGCGATGAAGAGGAGTTCTTCTTCCACCAATGGTTTTTGCTTCTCGACGTTGGCAAAGCGGGTGAGTTCCAGGATTTCCCGGGCTTCTTCCTCGTCTTTGAATTCCACTTCCAGGTTATCGTACACGTTCCGGAATCCCCGGATACCGCTGTATTCTCCCACCACGATCTGCCGACCGGTCTCGATGATCTCCGGCTCGCCTCGTCCAAGTTCCTCAAAGTCATAGAGCTCGTAATTCTTCCGGTCCTTGATCACTCCATCAGCATGAATTCCTGAAGCATGGGCAAAGGCATTCGCTCCCACCCCTGGCTGGGTGATGGCAATGGGGACCTTGAAGGCATAGGAAGCGTATTTACAAGTCTTCCAGGCGGCTTTCAGATTCACATTTTCATCCAGCATATAATTATTGTTATCGAAATAATTGGCATACCTCACCGCTAAAATGATCCCCAATTTTTAAAATGCGGTCATAGATGCTGAACGGGCTGTCATACCCCAGGGTATCGCAATACCGGAAACGTTCTTCCCCCGCTTCCTTGGCGGCCTGGGCAAATTCGACGAGAAAATCGATATCCGTCCGGGAAGCGTCTTCGGCATTGACTCCCACCCCTTCCGCTCCCGCCTGCAAGGCAAACTGGGTGGCTTCCACCATAGATTGAATGACATCCTGCCGGCTCATTTTTCCTTGAAACTTACCCGACAGCATCTGATCCGAAGTGGAAATGGACAAATTCATGTACTTCAGCTTCGGAACCAGCTGATAGGCAACTTCCACGTCCTTTTTCACCGCTCGCATCCAGCCGCTCAGCCGGATGGGACTCAAAACTTTCAGATCTGAAAGCTCGAGATTGGCGTTGAGATAATTCGTTTCGTGACGCGTGGTCGGAAAACCAAATTCGCTCTGATACACTCCCATTTCATTGAGATACATATTCACAATGGTCTTTTCTATCTTCGCGAGTCCCAGATGAGCCGTCTGGACCCCTTCCCGATTTGTTACATCCAACAGATAGATCTTGGGCATGTCAACACCTCCTCAGCCGATTCCTCTCTATTCTCTCACCGTTTTTCACACCGGGACGTATCACCACAGAAAACATCGAGTCCCCCTATATCCCCTTTTATCCAGGGGGGGAGATTCATTTATCATGAACATCCCGCTGCTTTTTCAATTCCCCGTCTTTTACGACTCACAACTCACGGTTTTTACCCGACTCCCGGTCCTTACCAATTCCCCATCTTTTACGATTCAC
>JAPLGF010000015.1 GCA_026390275.1 Candidatus Atribacteria bacterium | reverse complement strand
CGACGGATACGATGAAAGATCCCTATATCCTCGACTTTCTTGGAATTCCCGATGGCCGGATTCTGCATGAATCCATGCTGGAAGAAGCGATCATCCACAACTTCAGAACTCCTGACATAGCCGCCCTGTTTTATGTAACATGGGGCTCCTTTTTGACATCATAAACGAGACGAAGCCTGGAACCCGGAAAGATGGTACGAGTAGCATTCAGTTTTTCGCAAAGCGTTCTGATGACCTTGCTGCGGTGCGGTGAACTCAGAGGATGCAGGTTAATCCGCAGTTCCTTCTCGGTGACTTCCAAGTCTCCAGTGCTCTTCAGTACACACTGGATAAGTGTTCTGCCTTCATCATCGGCTCTGGCATAATCCCCACGAATCAATCCAAGAAGATCCGTTTCCGCCTGATAAGCTACCATCTTGAGAAGGTCCGTGAGATGCTTCTTTTCCCTTTTGAGTCTATATACGACCTCATTGCGAAGCGTGTCTTTCAGTGGCACCTTCTGGGGGGTCTTCTTATAAAGAGCTTTCAGATCGATCTCTTGCATCTGCAACCCTTCAATCTTTCGACTCACCGCACTGTGGGCAATCTTGAAACCCCTCATGGTGGGTCTTTGCGACTCCTCATTGACCAAAACCTCCAACCCATACTCTTGAACTAATTCCTGGATCCGCGCCTGGAGCTTCTTTCGCTCCTTCATCATCTCCTTGCGCTTTGGATTCGGAACCAAGCGTTGCAGATCATCTTCTTCAACACCGTAATCTACTAAAGAGTCAAGAGCATACTCTGCACCCATATACTTAAAGAAGTTCTCCTGTCTCCAGCGCTCAACCATCCGGTAGGCAATCGTCACCGCGGACAGATCCTGACGGCTCGTAACAATGTGCGTCTGGTGACCGGTAGGGTTCAACCGCGTAATCTGTCTCAAGCACAATGCACCTTTCAGGAATGCTACCCCTTGATCGTGCAACGAGTATTCCACCCTCTTGCCCTCGATCTCCTCTCCCATGAGTGAAAACTGCTCCTGTGCAATGGGGTCCACCTTCCCCTTTCGATAGGTGACAATGTCAAACCCTTCCCTCAGAAGCCGGAGAAAAAGATTGGGGCTCCATCCCCCACGGTCAAAAATGATGGTCACTCGACGATCTTTGCCAATGAGACCTTTGATTTCCTCCACAATAGGGACCAGCATCTTCACCAATCCCTCGTTGGCCGGAGCAGTGATCACAAAAATAGGGTCCCCCCCTTGATCATTGATCCAGTAGTCCGTTGTAGCCGGCATGGCAAGTCGCCTTTTGGTCACATAACCCTTGGACACTTTGCGCTTCCCATTGTAAACCCTTACATGGCCGTCCACATACAAAAACCCCAAGGCGCTTTGCCTTTTCTGAACACGTATTTTCGCCAGTTCTCGACCAAAAATCTCAGCCTTGTTCTTGGCTGCTAGAGCATCCAGTTTCCGGCGAAGCGTCTTCACTTCACAGGCCCTGTCAAGCCCCAGAAGACGCCCCAAATCAACGGGAGAGTGTTCCTTTAAACCTTCAGGCCCCTTGATGCGCAAAAGGGCCATCAGCACGAAGGTGAGCAGGATCGTCCGCAATCCGTAAAAGGACGCCCCAAGACTGCCGTACACCTTGCGGGACCTATCCAGTATGCCGCTTTCAACAATAGCCGGAATGGCAACAAGGACTCCCGCACCGGGAATGCTTTCTCCATTCCTGAATAAAGGAGCCGCATCTTGCAGAAAACCTAAACGGGCAAAAGCGCGATCAATGGCTCGGTTCGACGGGTCAGTGTCATAGCTGCCAATCTCTTCACCTTCAAATGCCTCTTCTTCACTTTCATTGGCTTGCGCTTCGGCGTCCGTCAATAATGACGCTACATCCTCCGATTCCTGAGCCTCGCACTTCACCTGATCATTGACACTCTGCTGGGGAAACTCCATTTTGATGGGTGATTGCCCCAAGCCCAAGGTCATTTCTTCCGCCACTTTCGGCTTAGACCAACCCATGCGCTTTAAGGCCTTGCGAACAGCATCCTCTTTGAGTCCCAGCCGCGAGGCAACCGCAACATGGCTCAGCCCCTTGTTCTTTAGTGCGACAATTTGCCGGGACTTTGCTTTGTTGATCTTAAAACCATCTCGAGGCCCTGTTTTTCTTGGAACCAGCGCCGCTATGCCCCCTTCATCAAACTTTCTCTTGGAGCGAAAGATGGTCAATCGCGAGCACTCAAATGCTGCGGCTACTTCTTGTTGATTCGCAAGGCCGCTTTCAACAAGATGGATCATGGCATAGTGATCGGCTGCCCTGTCCGCTTTGGCATAATGGAAAATGGGAATGGCGTTGGCAAATACAACCCTCATCTCTCCTTCATCACGGTAGTTGCATCTTCCGTTGATATGAAT
>JAPLGF010000133.1 GCA_026390275.1 Candidatus Atribacteria bacterium | reverse complement strand
AGAATGTTCCGGGTAATGAAGGGTGAGAGAAGGAATTCCCTTTTTCTGGAGGAAAAATGTCAGACCCCGAAATCCGGTTTCTGATAATGAATGATAGGATTGATTTTGAAACGAAAAAAATTCTGGTCCTAAGTAGGCATTTTTTTTCAGTTCGGGGGGAATCGAAATAATCCGATCGGTGATTCCCGGTGACCGATGAATCAGGATGAATACACTTTTTTCATCACTCCGGGAGAATCGTTCACTATAATTGTTTTTCAGGGTGGGAAAAGAAAAAACCCGGGCATCCAAAAATTGCTGAGACGATTGCCACCCCTCTTCCAGGAGGGGAAAGAATGATTCCACCAGGGAGTTGAAAGGGGTGGTATCAACCACAAAATTCACCTTTTCGATCCCTTTTTGCTGGAGTTCTGATAAGATCAACGAAAATGCCGCCGCCTGGTTCATCAGTGTCCGAAAACCTTCTTCACAACCGGATTCAAATTCGGCGATATCACACCCCATGGCGGAGAGTGGAAGATAAGCGAATTCACTATGTTGCCAGAAACGAAGGAAATTAGCGTCGAAGGGGAAAAAGGGGACGAATAAGATCCGGGCACTTTCGGAAAGCGAACCCATCGACGGGCCTACAAAAATGGTTTTTTTCTCTTTTTGAGTCAATGAAAGGGCTAAAAGATCCCGTTCATCCAGGCGACTCCCGATAAAAACCAGCACGGTTTGTTCCGATTCCAGGGTTTTTTCCAGCTCGGAAAGGGGTTGAGAACTGGACGAATCACAAAAATAGAAGTGACGCCGTTCCACATTTCGAGGGAAATGACTCCCGATGGAATGAATGAGGGTGATCAGGTCCTCCCGACCGATGAACACAATATTCTGGTAGGAACCGAGGACCATTCGACAAAAACTGTTTATCCGGTCGGTATTCATCCGATGCTCAATCAGGGGTGGCGATGGAAACCGGTCCACGAATTCCCCAGCTTTCGCGTCCCAATCCGTTTGTTCAGTAAAAAGCGGAAGGTGATAGTTAAAACTCAATGATTGGTTTAGGTTTTCTTTTTTTCTTTTTGCCATAACCCATATTTTATACTGTCCACCAGAGCTTCCCAACTGGCTTCGATGATATCAGTAGAAACCCCCACGGTCCCCCAGATGTGGGAACCATCCGTGGACTGTATGAGAACCCGGATCTTCGCCGCGGTAGCATCTTTCTCGTTTAAAACCCGGACCTTGTAATCGTTGAGACGGATCTTCTTCAATTGAGGATAGAGGGTTTCCAGGGCTTTCCGGAGCGCGTTGTCCAGGGCATGAACGGGACCGTCACCCTCCGCCGCCGTATGAGAAACCTGTTCGCCGACCCTCAGTTTGACGGTGGCTTCGGTAACGACATCCTCTTCCCCTCGTTTCTCCACGATGACCCGGAAACCATCCAGGTCAAAATAGTTGATCGTCTCCCCCAACATTTTCCGGAGCAGCAGTTCGAATGAGGCATCCGCCCCTTCATACTGGTATCCGTATGACTCGGCATCCTTCACCTCTTGTATCAGGGAAACGATGCGAGGATCTTTCGGATCCAGATCGATCCCTATCTCTCTGGCCCGAAACAGGACATTGCTCCGGCCTGATTGTTCCGAAATCAGAATCCTCCGCTGATTGCCCACCACTTCTGGGACCACATGTTCATAGGTATGGGGTTCCCGCAGGATGGCACTGGCATGAATTCCCCCTTTATGAGTAAAGGCACTTTTCCCCACATATGGTTGAAAATCATTCGGACGCATATTGGCCAGCTCATCGATAAAACGGGATATATCGGTGAGTTTTTCCATTTCCTCCGAAGTTAAAACCGGGACCCCCATTTTCAAAGACAGATTCGGAATGATGGAACAAAGGTTGGCATTCCCACACCGTTCACCAAACCCATTGATCGTCCCCTGGATCTGGTTTGCTCCCTGCCGGACCGCCACCAAGCTATTCGCCACCGCCACCCCGCTATCATTATGGGCGTGAATACCGATTTCCAGATTAGGAGGGAAAAGAGGTATGATTTTCTGAAAAATATTTTCCACTTCAAATGGGAGAGTCCCCCCGTTGGTATCACAGAGAATCACCCCATCTGCCCCAGCTTCGAAAGCTGCCTGGATAGTCTTGATGGTATAATCAGAATCCTGTTTATACCCATCGAAAAAGTGTTCGGCATCATAAAAAACCGTCCGACCAGCTTTTTTCAAGTATCGAATGGAATCGTCAATCATGTGAAGGTTTTCATCCCGAGTGGTTCGTAAAGCTTCGGTGACATGGAGAGTCCAGGATTTGCCAAAGATGGTGATCACCGGGCTTTCGGCTTCAACCAGGAGTCGCAGATTTTTATCATTTTCCGGGGAGATGTCGGCTTTCCGGGTACTTCCAAAAGCACAGATTTTGGCCTTTCGCAAGGATAATTTCCTGGCTCTCTCAAAAAAAGACACATCCTTGGGGTTCGATCCCGGCCATCCTCCTTCAATATAGGACACACCCAGTTCATCCAGTTTTTGGGCGATCTGGAGTTTATCCTGCACAGAAAAGTTGATTCCCTCCATCTGAGAACCATCGCGCAATGTGGTATCGTACAATTTCACTTCGGCCATCGATCACTCACCTCCGCATCGGGGAAGGTCATCATCCTAAGTAACATCCTCAGATCATCCACCACCACATCAGGAACCACCCCGGTTTTTTCTACATCATCCCGCTGGCTCACCCCGGTGAGAACCAGGACGGAAAGAATTCCATTTTTCTTTGCCAGCT
>JAPLGF010000229.1 GCA_026390275.1 Candidatus Atribacteria bacterium | reverse complement strand
TAAAGAACTGGGGATCACCAGCGTCGAAGCCTTGGAAGAAGTCATTCACTCCCAGAAACTCCAGCATCTTCCCCGTTTTGGTCCCAAGAGTGAAGAGAAAATTCGAAAAGGAATTGAGATGCTCAAGCGAAATACCGGACGGATGCTTTTGGGACAGGCTCTCCCTTTGGCGGAAGAAATTGTCGCCCAGCTTCATCAAACCACCGGGATTCAAAACATCAGGGTGGCGGGAAGCCTTCGCCGGATGAAGGAAACCATCGGCGATGTGGATATTTTAGTATCGACTCCCCAACCGGAACTGGTGATGGAGACCTTCGTTGCCCTCCCCCAGGTGAAGGAGATTGTGGCTCGGGGAACGACAAAATCGAGCATCCGGACCTATGAGGGTATCCAGATAGATCTCCGGGTAGTGGAAGAGGAATCATTCGGGGCAGCCCTGCAGTATTTCACTGGTTCCAAGGAACATAACATCCGGCTGCGGGAATATGCCATCAAGAAGGGGTTCAAAATTAATGAATACGGTATTTTTCGCATCGATACCGGGGAAAAAAAGGGAGGAGAGAAGGAAGAAGACATCTACGATTGTCTCGGGATGGAATGGATCCCGCCGGAAATGCGGGAAAACCAGGGAGAAATCGAGCTGGCCCGGGACAAGAAAATTCCCCCTCTGGTCACACTCACCGAAATCAAGGGAGATCTTCACGTTCATTCCCACTGGAGTGATGGTCTGGTATCCATCGACACCATGGCTGAAGCCGCCCTGGCCCGGGGGTATCACTATTTAGCCATCTGTGATCACACCCAGAGCCTGGTCATCGCCTCCGGTCTCAACCCCGAGGAGCTCTACGAGCGAAAAAAAGAGATCGATCGCTGGAACCGGGGAAAAAATACCCTCTTTATTTTAGAAGGAGTGGAAGCAAACATCCTGAGCGATGGATCCATCGATCTCCCCCCGGATGAGCTGGCCCGTCTCCCGGTGGTGGTGGCCGGTCTCCATTCCGGTCTCAGCCAGGCCCCGGAAAAAATCAACTTTCGTCTGCAGGAAGCCCTGCACAACCGCTATGTGCAGATTATCAGCCATCCTTGCGGACGGCTCATCAACAAACGGGATTCGGCCCAGTTGGATATGGACTTGCTCCTTGATACGGCCCAAAAAACCGGGACCTTTCTGGAAATCAATGCCCAACCGGAGCGCCTCGACCTGCGGGACATCGATGCCCGTAAGGCCAAAGAACAATTCGGCCTTCAGCTGGTCATCTCTACCGACTCCCACGACCCCAGCTCTCTCAATTACATGCGACTGGGAGTGGCAGTGGCACGACGTGCCTGGCTCACCGCCTCTGATATCCTGAATACCCTCGACCGGGATGAACTGGAACGAACGCTCCATCGGAAAAGGGAACGGATCGATCTCCGGACCTAAAATCATTCGAATTCTATAGTTGACTGTCTTTCGATCGAAGTACAGGTGGGGGCTTCCTTTTATGTTCGCTCCCATTGATCAGGCGTTGGATCACCGGAAGTGACGCCGGATCACAGACCCCGGTCTTGATGAAACGATCCAAGGTGGGGTAGGTGATCCCCATCTCTTTCTCATCAGTCTGTCCCTCCCACAGCCCGGCGGAGGGCGCTTTCCGGATGATATCTTCCGGCAGTCCTAAATACCCAGCCAATTCCCTGACTTCACTTTTCACCAGGTGGGCGATGGGCAAGAGGTCCACTCCCCCGTCACCGTATTTGGTGAAGTACCCAACGGTGATTTCGCTCCGGTTCCCGGATCCGCAAACGAGATAACTCGTCTTTTGAGCGAAAGTGTAAAGAGTACCCATCCGCAAGCGGGGTATCAGATTGGCCAGATAAAGAGGAAGAGGTTTCTGATAGGATTCACCCAGCAGGTTTAAAAAGGCCTCGAAAACGGTATCGAGGGAAACCACCTGGTAGGGGATAGAAAATTGTTGTGCCACCCGTTTCGCATCCGCACAATCCTGAGCAATGCTGTGACAGGGAAGCATCAGCCCCCGGACATTCTCTGGGAAAGCTCGCTTCGCCAGCACCCCCACCACCGAGGAGTCAATCCCCCCACTCAACCCCATAATCAGCCCTTTCACTCCCGCCTGTTTCACCCGACGTCGTAACCATCGAACGATTCGTTCCGTCTCCTTTTTGCTATCCAGCATACCAATCCACCTCGATTGACATTTTTTTGAATTGTACGGTATCATGTCTCTCAATCATGCTTGAAAGAATAATCTGGGATTATCATATTGTATTCTGAAAATATTGTGAACAGACCAATCGGTTGTTTCCTGGCGCCATCAGGGGGATGAAAATATCTTTAACAGTTCCATGATTCTTTCACCATTCACCCTTTTTTATGATTGTCGAAAATAATACCAGGGAGCGTTGAAAATGGGAAAAACCATTTCGGAAAAGATATTCTCTACCAAGGCTGGTTCCCCGGTACAGGCCGGAGACCTGGTGATTGCCCAGGTTGACATGGCGATGGGTCAGGACGGGACCACTCCCCTGGCCATTCGTTCTTTCGAGGACATGGGTGGGAAAAGTGTCTTCGACCCCAGCCGGATTATTTTCATCATCGACCATAATGCCCCCAGTCCCTTAGAAGCAGTGTCCCATCTCCACGATCTCATGCGCCAGTTTGCCACCCAATACGGGGTTCGGCTCTTCGATGTCGGTTGTGGAGTCTGCCATGAATTGATGATGGCCCAGGGGTTGGTGGTTCCCGGGGATCTGGTGATCGGGGCTGATTCCCATACCTGTACCTATGGGGCAATTGGTGCGTTTTCCACCGGTGTGGGGAGTACCGAGCTGGCCGCGGTCATGATCTCCGGAAAGCTGTGGTTCAAGGTGCCCGAAACCATTCGTGTCATCCTGAATGGAACGCTTCCCCGGGGGGTTTTTTCTAAAGATATCATTTTGTATTTAGCCGGGCAAATCGGTGCCGACGGAGCCACCTATCAGGCAGTGGAGTTTTCCGGACCCGTGATTGACCGGATGGAAATGGACGAACGGTTTACCATTTCTAACATGGCAGTGGAGATCGGTGCCAAGGCCGGCTTGATGGCCCCGGATTATAAAACCCTTGCCTGGCTAAAGAACCGGGCTCGCCGGCCATATCAATCCGTTTATCCCGATCCGGATGCGATGTACCAATCCACCCGTACTTTCGATTGTTCCGGTCTTGTCCCCCATGTCGCTCTTCCTCACCGGGTCGATACTGTGAAACCGGTAGATGAAGTTGCTGATGTCCCCATCCGGGAAGCCTTCTTAGGTACCTGCACCAACGGCCGGGCCGTCGACATTGAAATCGCCGCCCGGATCCTGCGCGGAAAAGTGGTTCATCCTGATGTCCGGTTCATCATTGCTCCCGCTTCTCGCGAGATTTTCCTCACTGCCCTGGAGAAGGGATGGGTGGAAACCATCGTAACCGCCGGTGGCGTTTTCGTCTCGCCGGGATGCGGTCCCTGCGTCGGAACCCACCAGGGTGTCCCGGGAGATGAATGGAATGTCATCTCCACCGCCAACCGCAACTTTAAGGGAAGAATGGGGAACAATAAAGCCGCTATTTACCTCGCTTCACCGGCTACGGTGGCAGCTTCGGCCTTAGCAGGGAAAATATCCGATCCGAGAAAGTATCTGGGGTGATTCTGATGATCCTGAAAGGAAAAACACATTGTTTCGGCAACGACATCAACACCGATTACATCATTTCCGGACGATATAAGTTTAAAACGCTTGATATGAACGAGCTGGGCAAACACGTGATGGAAGACATCGATCCTGATTTTGCCCGGAAAGTCGCGCCGGGCGATTTCATCGTGGCGTGGAAGAACTTCGGTTGCGGCTCATCACGTGAACAGGCGCCGCGGGCACTCCTCGCTTGTGGCATCCGGGGAATCCTGGCAAAATCATTCGCCCGAATTTTCTTTCGGAATGCCATCAACTGCGGCCTGGTGGCGTTAGAATGCAATACCGAGGGGATGGAGAGCGGAGTCGAACTGGAAATCAATTTGACGGAAGGAAAAATCGTCAATTTGCAGGGTGGGAATGTCATCACCGCCTCACCACTTCCTGATATCATGATCGATATCCTCAATGAGGGTGGTTTAATCGAATATATAAAAAAATACGGATCGTTCCAGAAGAGGGTATCATCCTCTTCCCGGTGAAGTGAAAACTGAAAAACCGGAAGGTGTGTAAAATGTGGGAAAACTTGCGAAAGACTGATCCTGATGTTTATCACTGGATCGTTCAGGAAATGAACCGGGAACGAAACACCCTGGAGATGATTGCTTCCGAGAACTTTCCCAGTTCCGCCGTCTTAGAGGCCCAGGGTTCGATCCTCACCAACAAGTACGCAGAAGGGTACCCCGGTAAACGGTACTACGGTGGATGCGAATTCGTTGACCAGGTGGAAAATTTAGCCCGTGCCCGGGCATGTGAACTTTTTGGAGCTGAGCATGTCAACGTCCAGCCGCATTCTGGTTCCCAGGCAAACATGGCGGTGTACCTGGCCGTCCTGAAACCGGGAGACCTGGTTCTGGGGATGGATCTCTCTCACGGGGGACACCTCACCCACGGGAGTCGGGTGAACTTTTCCGGGATGCTCTACCATTTCCTGCCCTATGGAGTGAATCCGTCTACCGAGATGCTGGATTACGATGCCATCGAGCAGCTGGCGGTCGAAAATCATCCTCGTCTCATCGTTGCCGGTGCCAGTGCGTATCCCCGTTTCATCGATTTTGAACGTTTCCGGGAAATCAGCGATCGGGTGGGAGCCTACCTGATGGTGGATATGGCCCATGTGGCCGGCCTGGTCGCTGCCGAAATGCATCCCAGCCCCATCCCTTACGCCCAGTTTGTCACCACCACCACCCATAAAACCCTGCGTGGCCCCCGGGGAGGTATGATCTTCTGTCAGAAAGAATTTGC
>JAPLGF010000196.1 GCA_026390275.1 Candidatus Atribacteria bacterium | reverse complement strand
GTGGTTTCACCTTAATTCTTTTTTTATTATTGTGTGGGATGGTTGGTTAAAATTCAAGAGCTACCCATGAAAAAGACGGAAGAGCCATATTTATAAACCCAGAGCATTTATTGATTCTGGTGTTCCGCATACGACCAAAACCTACGAGAACCTTCTCCTTTCCCTTAAAAGGAATAACATCAAGTATTACCAAGCTACAGCTCGGAAAATATCACTCGGTTCCATGCTTTTCACTATCCTCCCATCGGTAAACCATTAATAGGTGACTCTCAATTAAATAATAACTTTGCTGTGATCCGGTTGGATTATGGAAAGGTATCATTCCTCTTCCCTGGGGATATCGAGAAGGAACGGGAAAATCAGCTCGTGAGGATCGCTAAAGATCAATTGGATGTCGATATCTTTAAAGTTCCCCATCATGGATCGTCAACCGGAACCACAACCTCATTTATTCAGGCAGTAAGTCCTCAAATAGCGGTGATATTTTGTGGGAAAGGGAATAGTTATGGACATCCTCATCAAGAGACGATTGATGCTCTTCTCAGTGCCGGAGTACAGATTTATAGGACTGATTTGAATTGAACGGTGTTGGTTGAGACGGATGGGAATACTTATAAGGTGATACCGGAGGCTGGAGAAGCATGAGGGCCACCAGAGAAACAAATCCCACCGGAACCATCGATAATACAAACTGATACCAGTGCCGATAATACTGAGTATAAATATGTGGCTTCAGTGAATTCAGATGTATTCCACAATATTTCATGCCATTATGTGAGTAAAATCAAACCGAATAGTCTCATCCTTTCCCGTACCAGAGACGAGGCTATAAACTCCAGGAGAAGACCATACAAGGCGTGTGAACCATAAATCAATAAACAGTAAATATTTAAAACAAAGGAGATAGACAATGGGGTAATGTACTCAATCAATCATAATTTACTGACAAGTTATCGGTGCCTGGCACTAAGTTATTAAGTTATGGTGTGAATTTTAACGTTTATAAAAGTGATTTAAGTTCTTCAATAGATAATCTCGATTGACGAAGGATTGAATGGAGAGTATTTCGTGATAAATCTCGTGCTTCCTCTGATTCTTTCAGTGATAAAACCTGCTTTTTCAAGCGCACGGATGATTTGATGGGAGCGCAAAGCGGGGAAATCAGACATGAACCTTAATATCAAGTGATATTTTTATATCGAAGGTTTCAATTACTTCCTCGTGGTTAATCAGGAGGGGATTTTCATCTTTTGGTACTGGCCGAAAAATGGGTAGATTATTTTCAATTGCAGATTCAAGATATAGAGATACAGCTTCAATAAGATTTAATTTAGCTTCTTCTTGAGTCAGCCCTTCAGAAGCGACATCGATTTCGATACAGATCGAACAAAACCCGTTATTTTCTTTGACGATTACACCGGTAAAAATAAATGTATCATTATGCATGATTGGAACTCCCTGTTTTCTCCAAGATCACGTCGGTATTATACCTTATACATTCAATCCTGGAAACCACCAGGATCTCAGCCTACGGCGCAAGATGCAGATTTAAACTGAAATGGCAAAGATTTAAGAACTATACTGTACCCCAAAAACTGGACAGTGGTTTAAGGTGATAAAATACTCCTGGTGGAGTAAAAAAGGAGATACCAAAGGGAGAGATCGATCAGAAAAAGATACGATGGAACTTTCAAAGCCCAAGTCGCATTAGAAGCCATCAAAGGACAAAAAACCTGAGCTCAAATTGCCAGTGAGCTATCGATGGGTAGCCAATGGGTGCCAATGATTTTTAATAAAATGGTTTTAGAAACAATAATCAAATCTGAAAAATCAGGGATTTATTCCAATAAAT
The DNA here is from genome assembly GCA_026390275.1 of Candidatus Atribacteria bacterium. Lineage (GTDB taxonomy): Bacteria > Atribacterota > Atribacteria > Atribacterales > Atribacteraceae > JAPLGF01. The sequence continues at coordinate 2,396 of JAPLGF010000196.1, read as the reverse complement.
ATCTTAAAATCAAACCGGAGTTTATCACCTTAAATTTCAATAAATTTTGTCTTGACCAAGGGATACACTTTACTTCAATATCTTCTTCTAAGCTTCTGTATTTCTTAAGTAATTTCGCAAACTCGGCATCAAATTCAGGGAGGGTTGAGAATTCCATATCATCATTCCTCTGGATAACTCCTCACTGAATACGGCTGCTTGCGATAAAAAACCGTATCGTAATCTATAATATCCTTATCTGACGTAACTTCCCACGGGATATCCCCATGCGAATAATCGCTGACAGCAGCTGCATCCATAGTAGATAATCTTTCTATCACATTGTCTATTACCTCTTTCTCCCGCGCACTCCAATTCCACGCATTAACATCAGCATTAATAAGCGGGAGATACTTTTTTTGAGGCTTTCCATAGTAATCAACGGTGACTTTCTTTAATTTCCCTTCATCGATCATTTCTTGAGCAATTTCCCGAAAATCACAAGGAGCAGGACCAAAACTAATCTTTCTATAAGACGCACCTGTTAAATAATCTTCAAAGAGCTCATAATAATTGAAGTCAGAGAAATAAAGCAACTTATAAACCACTGTTTCCCCAACATTGGCTTTTGCTCCACACTTGTCTAAGATATAAAGCAAAACCTGCTTAAATTTTTCTTTATCGAATTTTGGCACCTTAGATCCTGTTTTTGCTTTCTGGCACTTAGCGTCTTCCAAATCATCACTTAATAGATCATCTACTGAAATTTCAAAAATCCTGGCCAATTGAGCTAATTCCATACTGCTCACGTCTCTTTGGGCAGATTCAATCTGCGACACAGACGGCCGCGGAATGTTTAATTTCTCAGCTAACTCTTTTTGAACCAGACCAAAATCTTTACGTAGCTTCTTTATTCTTCCAGCAAGTTCTTGCTCGGAGATAGCCATTCTCTTACCTCCTAACATAAGTATGCCATATGTAAGATAAAATTACAGATTATGTAAGATTATATTACATTAAATCTCTCCGGGTTGTATTCCCCGCCGCTTGCGGCGGGGTAGTTTATTACCACTATTCCGAGTTTTTTGCCTAAAATTGGAATAGCGGAAAAAAGACAAAACATAAGGGATGGTGCTCCATTCCGGAACGATGAAGGCCAGGACAAGGCATACCAGGGAAATCAAAATAAAATAAAGACGGTTTTTCTTTTCCCGAATAATGACGTCGTTATCCAAGTTGGGATCAAGGAAATCGGGACAGGAAGTAACGCATGACCAGTTCCAGAAAAGAAAAAGACCAATCACCAGGAGATTGGATATAAAGAAAACCGCTGCCACTGGTTGAGAGGAATAATCACCCATCAAAGAAGTGGAAAACGGAAACAACGCCACAAAAAGAAGATTGAAGATATTGATCCACAAGATCTTTCGATTGATTTTTTTGATGTAATAAAACTGCTGGTGATGATCAATCCAGAAAAGAGCCAGGAGGATAAAACTCAATACATAGTGGATAAAATCCGGCCTGAGACTCAATAAATATTTTCCCAGGAGCTGGGGGTCAAGTTTATCGGGCGCCTTGGGGAGATCAATGTTGATAACCAACAGGGTCATGGCAAAGGCAAAAATCCCATCGGTGAGTGATTGAATCCGGTCACTGGTCAGCACCATCTTGTTGTGTTGATCCGATTGTTTTTCACCCATGTTTTTTCATCTCCGGTTGGTTAATTACCGGCTTTAATTGGTAATATTTTTTTATTTTTATTCTTTTTTTGGTTTTGGGGCTGTCGGGTACCACCTCGCTGGTTCGCGAACTTTCCCACAGTTCCCGAGTTCTAACAAATAGCCCAGGGTAGGTTCGGTGTCAAGATAGTAAAAAACATCGTCATCGAATTTTCCACTTTGAATAACCTCTATCCCTTTTTGTTTATATTCATTTAACACTTTCTCCATGTCTTCATCACTGACATATTCTTTAATATGGTGAATCCCTTCGCCTTTTTTATCCAGAAATTCCCAATATATACTGGGGCCTTTTACTGGTTGTATCAGTTCGATTTGCATGTCACCAAGCCCTGTCACTGCAATGATCACTTCGAAATCTTCTTCAACTCGCTTTCCCCGTACCATAAAATCCCTGATTATTTCCGGAGTAAAATTATGGATTCCCCAGGGGCCTACGCCCCAAATTTTCCAATATTTTTCCATAGATTTTTGAATGTCTTTGGACATCATACAAACTTGAGCAATTTTTCTTTCGCTCATTTTTTATCCTCCTGAACCTTTGAATTATTCGAATAAGAGGATTATTCCAAACCACATCTTACCATACCGCCATCCAACCTGTGAGAAAATTCATGGAAACTGAAAAGGCACCCTTCCCGGAGTCACGCTGGATGATAACATCCCAGCGTGACT
>JAPLGF010000365.1 GCA_026390275.1 Candidatus Atribacteria bacterium | reverse complement strand
TAAATCGTGTAGGAGGTCCCACTGAGTGGTGGGAATTTCGCTTCTCTCGAGGAAGGTCGCTCCATAGACGAAAAGGTGAAGCTTCCTGGTGGCGGTGATACGCGCATCGAGCTGACGCAGGGACCCGGCCGCGGCATTGCGGGTGTTGGCAAAGGGGGTTTCGTCCCTTTTTTTACGTTCTTCGTTGAGCCGAAGGAAATCCCTCTTGCGCATATACACCTCTCCCTGCACTTCCATCACCGCCGGGACCGAGGGTCCCTGCAAACGGAGAGGGATGGTTTTAATGGTACGGATATTAGAAGTCACGTCCTCCCCGGTGGTTCCGTCTCCCCGGGTTGCCCCGTGGGTGAGAACGCCTTCCTCATAACGAAGATTCATGGCCAGTCCATCGATCTTGAGTTCCACCACATAATCAACCTGCTCCCTTCCCAGGAGGCGTCTGACCCGTTGGTCAAACTCGCTGATCTCCTTCTCGGCGAATCCGTTGCTCAGACTCATGAGCGGCCGATAATGAACGAAGGGAGGAAAACTCTCCTGGGGTATTCCCGATACCCGCTGGGTGGGCGAATCGGGAGTGATGAATGCCGGGTACCGGCTCTCCAGTTCCAGGAGTTTGCGCAGCAAGGCGTCGTATTCATCATCGGAAAGCTCCGGCTGGTTCTGGACATAGTACTGATAATCGGCTTCTCGAATTGCTGTCCGCAGCTGTTTGATCTGTTGTCGGATGGTTTCCCGCTCCTCTACCACCATATCCTCCCTAAAAATATTCCTTCCGGATAATCGTCTGGTTGCGGTCAGGTCCCACGGAGATGATACCCACCGGGATGGAGGTGAAGTCTTCGATGAATTCCAGGTAACGACGGGTGGCAGCGGGAAGTTCACCATAGGAGTGTATCTCGGAGATGTCTTCCTCCCAACCATCCAGCTCGTCGTACACCGGCTGACACTGGTTCCAGGCCTCGCTGCTCAGCGGTACAACCGAGGTTTTCTCGTTTCCCACCTGGTATCCGGTACACAGCTGGATGTGGGGAAGTCCCCCCAGGATGTCGAGCTTGGTGATCACCAGCGATGTGATGGAATTAACCCGCACTGCGTATTTCAACACCACCCCATCCAACCAGCCACAACGCCGGGGACGACCGGTGGTGGCACCGTATTCGTGCCCTTTTTCCCGTAAAAACTCTCCGGTCTCATCTCGGCATTCAGTGGGGAACGGTCCCTCCCCCACCCGGGAGGTATAGGCTTTGCAGATACCGATGATTTCGATACCGTTCACCGGTCCGATTCCCGCTCCCAGCAACGACCCGGCGGACGCCGGATGGGAGGAGGTCACGAAGGGGTAGGTTCCGTGGTCCAGGTCCAGCATGGTTCCCTGCGCTCCCTCGATGATCACCTTCTGACCGGATTCTACGGCTTCATACGCCATTTTCGAGGTATCGGTGATAAAATGGGAGAGAGTTTCACCATACCCCCGATATTCCTGGAAAATGGTATCAAAGAGAAGCGGTGGGTGCCGAAACACATTTTCCAGTATGCGATTTTTATATTGGAGAGTGACCGAGAGCTTCTCGGCGAAACCCTTTTCATCCAGTAAATCAGCAACCCGGATTCCCCAGCGGGCGACTTTGTCTTCGTAGGCAGGACCGATTCCTTGTCCGGTGGTTCCAATCTTCCCCTTTTTCCGGAAGCTTTCCATCAGCCCGTCCAGGAGCTGGTGGTAGGGCATGACCAGATGGGCTTTCCCGCTGATATAGAGCCGTTTCAGGGCATCGCCCAGATTCTTTCCGGTGAGCACCTTCATCTCCTCAAGGAGAGACGAGGGATTGATGACCATGCCATCTCCCAGAAGGCAGAGGGTTCCGGGGTGGAGGATGCCGGAGGGAATGAGATGGAAGACATACTTCTCTTTTCCGGTCACCACGGTGTGACCGGCATTACTTCCTCCCTGAGCTCGCACGACGACATCGGCATTCTGGCTCAGACAGTCAACAATCTTTCCTTTTCCTTCATCGCCCCAGTGGGTTCCGGTGATTATACAAAGAGACATGAACCGACCTCCTCACAAGCAAAGTAATGTAAACGGTAAACCGTAAAAGTTTAGTTAAAGGAAGAGATTTTTTTAGGAACCTGTTCACTCCCATTCGATAGTGGCGGGGGGTTTAGAGGTGATATCGAAGACCATCCGTCCGATGCCAGTGACTTCATTCACCACCCGGCGAGCGATCATATCCAGGGTTTCATAGGAAATCTTGGCCCAGTCGGCGGTCATGCCATCTTCGCTCATCACCGCCCGCAAGACTCCCACATATTTATAGGTCCGTTCATCACCCATGATCCCGACACTGCGGACCGGAACCAGGACACCGAAAGACTGCCAGATTTTTTTAAATATTGGGGTGTTCCTGAGTTCCTGATAGATGATAAAGTCCATGTCCCGCAGGATTTCTAACCGGCTTTCAGTTACCTCGCCGATGATACGGACCGCCAATCCCGGACCGGGGAACGGCTGCCGCCAGACCACGTCGTCCGGAATTCCCAGCTCGATGGCCAGCTTCCGGACTTCGTCCTTGAAGAGGAACCGGAGCGGTTCGATGACCCGGAGGTTCATATGTTCGGGGAGTCCTCCCACATTGTGGTGACTCTTGATCCGGACAGAAGGACCGCAAACAGAGGTACTTTCGATCACGTCGGGGTAGGTGGTTCCCTGCAAAAGGCAGGTGACATCGCCGAGCTTTTTTGCTTCTTCTTCAAAGACCTCGATGAACAATCGCCCGATGATTTTACGCTTCTGTTCCGGATCCACGACCCCCTGAAGTTCGCGCAGGAAAAGATCTTTCGCATCGACGGAGATGACCCGACCCTTGCCCAGGAGTTGTTCCATGTTCCGTACGACGTGTTCCGGTTCTTCTTTCCGGAGCAGTCCGTTGTTCACGAAGATACAACGGAGCTGATCTCCGATGGCGCGGTAGGTGAGGACGGCAGCGGTGACCGAGTCCACTCCTCCGCTCAGAGCGCAGACCACATTTTCTTTCTTCACCGTATTCCGGACCCATTGGATTTGTTGCTTCACGATCGACTCCGCGGTCCATTCCTGGGCACACCCGCAGATGGTGAGGACGAAATTGCCCAGGATGTCTTTCCCCAGCGGGGTATGTGAAACTTCGGGATGGAATTGAATGCCCCAGATTTTTCCCTCCTGGTTGACGATAGCGGCATGATCACAAGTTTCGGTCCGGCCAATGCAGCGAAAATCAGCCGGGATTTCTTTCACGCTGTCTCCATGACTCATCCAGCAGACCGTTTCGCTCCCCAACCCCTCAAAAATTCCGTTTTTGTCGATGATAGAGAGAACCGCTTTTCCGTATTCCCGGGTTTGCGACTGGACTACTTTCCCACCCAGGGTCTTCACCAGGACCTGAAGCCCGTAGCAGATACCGAGAATGGGCCGGCCGAAGGACAGAACCGACAGTTCCAGGGTGGGAGCGTTGATATCGGTGACACTGTAGGGGCTTCCGGAGAGGATGATCCCCTTGATGTCGGAACTTTTAAGATCATATCCTTTCAGGTGATAAGGCCAGATTTCGCAGTAGACCTGAAGTTCCCGGATACGTCGGGCGATGAGCTGGGTATACTGAGAGCCGTAATCCAGAATGATGATTTTGTCCATTACGACCTCCCCATCCCCACGCCCTGGGTTTTCTGAAGGAACTTTCCTTCCGACCAGATGTTGGGGGAAATATCGATCTGGACTTGTTGCATTTCTTGCAGGTTCTTGACCCCGAGAGAGCCCATGGATCCCCGGAGAGCACCAACAAAATTCATGGTTCCGTCAGTGACATGGCTGGGACCGAAGAGAATTTCTTTCAGTGTTCCTTTGATCCCCACTTTCACCAGGGTTCCCCGCGGCAAATTGGGATCCGGAGTGGCCATACCCCAATGGTAACCCTTTCCCGGTGCTTCCTGGGCCGAGGCAAAAGGGGAACCCAGCATCACCGCATCTGCTCCGCTGGCGATGGCCTTGGCGACATCTCCCCCGACTCGCATGCCGCCATCGGTGATGATGGAGACATACCGGCCGGTGGCTTTCCAGTAATCGGTCCGGGCGGCGGCGGTATCAACGGTGGCTGTAATCTGGGGAATCCCGATACCCAGGACAGCCCGGGTGGTACAGGCAGCACCCGGACCGATCCCGACCAGGATCCCGGAAGCCCCGGCCCTCATGAGTGCCAAAGCCACGTCATAGGTGGCGCAGTTTCCGATGATCACCGGGATGGGAGATTCCTGGCAAAACTTTTCCAGGTCAAAGATCCGGGCCTGGGAGGAAACGAAATGCGGGGTGGTGACGGTCGACTGGATCACGATCAGATCCAGACCGGCATCAATAGCGATCCGGCCCAGAGTATCAGCCCGGGCGGGAGTGACGGAGGCAGCGGTGATGACCCCCTGGGCCTTGATCTCCTTGATCCGCTGGGTGACGAAGCGGGGTTGAATCGGTTCCTGATAAACCGTCTGGAGAAAGTGGGTGAGTTCTTCTTGGGGTTTGGTGATGAGCTGATCGATCACCCGGTAGGGATTGTTGTGGCGGGAGAAGACCCCCTCCAGATTTATCACCCCCAGAGCTCCCAGTTTCCCCATAGCGACAGCCATCACGGGGTCGATGACTCCATCCATGGCAGCGCCGAGAAAGGGGATGTCCAGTTTGATGGGTCCCAGTGAGGTGGAGAGGTCAACATCTTGCGGATCAATGGTTTTGGTTCCCGGAACCAGAGAGACTTCATCGAAACCGTAGGTCATACGTGCGGGGCGGTACTTGCCTAAGAAAGCATTGTCCATGGGCTTCACCTTTCTTTACTCGAGTTTGGACCGGCAAAGGAAGCCAGTTCGAAACAATGGAAAATTTAAAAGTCTGTTGGGTTTACCGTTTACAGATTATTTTTCCGGGTAGACAGGGTAAGGGGTAATGAGGGAAGATTTGATTTCATCACGGGGAACATCGAATCCCCTTTTCCCCCCTTTGGCCAAAGGGGGGAAATTCCACCTCAATATTCACAGAAGGACACAGTTTTACGATTATTTATTAAGTCCCCAGTTCCACATCTTTTCACATTATGCACATTGGAAAACGAGACGGCGGAGTTCGCTCCGCCGTCTCGTTTTCCAAGATTATTTCTTTTTTTCTTCGTCTTCTTCTTTGAAATCGGCGATCAGTGCCTGGGTGGTAAGGACCAGGGAGGCGACGCTGACAGCATTCTGAAGGGCAGCGCGAGTCACCTTGGCCGGGTCGATAATGCCCGCCTGGACCATATCCACGCACTGTCCGGATAGTACATCGAACCCGATGTTTGTCTCGCGGTTGATCAGTTGCACGGTGATTTCTGATCCTTCATAGCCAGCATTTTCGGAAATCCGTTTCAACGGTTCTTCCATGGCTTCCAGCACGATTTTGGCCCCGATTTTTTCCCCTTCCGGGAAAGCATCCGCCGAAAGTTCGTGGGCGATATGGTAGAGAATAGCTCCTCCTCCCGCCACGATTCCCTCTTCCACGGCGGCCCGGGTTGCGGAGAGAGCATCCTCCACCCGGTGTTTCTTCTCTTTCAGCTCGGTCTCGGTGTGGGCACCGACCTTGATGATGGCCACCCCACCCACCAGCTTGGCGAGACGTTCCTGCAGTTTCTCCCGGTCATAATTGGAATCGGTTTTTTCGATCTGGGTACGGATTTCCTTTTCCCGGGCTTTGATCTCTTTCTGGGTTCCTTTTCCATCCACGATGATGGTATCATCTTTGGTGATCTTGATCGATCCGGCCCGCCCCAAGAGATTCAGGGTGACTTTTTCCAGCTTCATCCCCATTTCCTGGGAAACCACCTGTCCACCGGTCAGAATGGCGATATCCCGCAGGATTTCTTTCCGTCGATCTCCGAAAGCGGGAGCTTTGACTGCTGCAATGTTGAGGGTTCCCCGGAGCCGGTTGACCACCAGGGTGGCCAGGGCCTCTCCTTCGATGTCTTCGGCGATGATGAGGAGTGGTTTCCCGAGCTGCGCGACCTGCTGCAGAACAGGAAGAATGGTCTGGATGTTACTGATCTTGGAATCGGTGATCAGGATATAGGGGTCCGAGAGCAGGACGGACATGTGTTCCGCATCTGTTACCATGTAGGGAGAGAGATAGCCGCGATCGAACTGCATCCCTTCCACCACTTCCAGGACGGTGTCGGTCGATTTCGACTCTTCCACGGTGATAACCCCGTCTTTTCCCACCTTCTCCATTGATTCGGCGATCAGGTCCCCGATGACGTTATCTTTGGCGGAAATCGATGCCACCTGGGCGATGGATTTCTTGTCAGTGATGGAAATGCTATACTGCTTGATTTTCTCCACCGCCTGTGCGAGCATCTTATCCATGCCGTTCTTCAGGAAAATGGGATTGAAACCGGCGGTCACATTCTTCAGACCGTTATGAACCATTTTCTGCGCCAGGACCACCGAGGTGGTGGTTCCATCACCGGCGATATCGTTGGTTTTAGTGGCCACTTCCCGGGCGAGCTTCGCCCCCATGTTCTCAAAGGGGTTCTTCACATCGATTTCCCGAGCAATGGTGACCCCATCATTGGTGATGGTGGGCGATCCGTACTTTTTTTCCAAAATGACATTTCGTCCTTTCGGTCCCAGGGTCAACTTGATCGTATCCGCCAGAGTGTTCACTCCTTTTTCCATGTACCTCCGGGCTTCTTCATCGAAGACAAGCTTCTTTGCCATGCTGTACACCTTCCCTTCTATCGATAGAGTAAAGATTGATTCCGGGTGAAACAATGATCAGTAAATAAACCACTTACTTCAACAGCTTCCTAACCCCACAATCCCTTATGGTACTCGATATCCTAATATAATAGCAAAGCTTTCACAAAATTCAATGTCTCCCCGGAGGGAGAAGCAGTAAAATTTCAGGCCAAGGAGAGCTGGGAGTCGGGTTCGGTGGCGAGGGAACTCCGTTCCCCGCGGAAGAGGTGAAACGATCCGCAGGCGCCGATCATGGCTGCATTGTCGGTACAGAGCTCCCGCGAAGGAAAGAATACCCGGAGGTGATACTGCTCTCCCTCTGCTTGGAAGCGTTCCCGGAGGTAGGAATTGGCGGCCACTCCCCCACCCAGGGCGATGGTACAGTACCCGGTTCGTTCCACCACCCGGAGGGTTTTTTTCCACAGGGTACGGACCACGCTCTCCTGGAAAGAAGCCAGGAGGTCACGAAACAACACCTCATCGTGTTTTTCCTCTTCCGAGAAAGCCTGAAAGGTGCGGGTCACGGCGGTTTTCAGGCCGCTGAAGCTAAAATCCGGACTCTCATCATCCTCCAGACCACCACGGAAATGAAACCGGCTGGGATTTCCTCCCCGACTCCGGATATCGATGAGTGGGCCCCCCGGAAAGCCGATATTCAGGTACTTGGAAATTTTATCGTATACCTCTCCCGCTGCATCATCCCGGGTTTTCCCCCAGCTCTCGTACCTTCCCCAGTCCCGGACGATGATGAGTTCGGTGTGGCCTCCTGAGACGATGAGGGAAATAAAGGGTGGCTCCAGCTCGGGGTGATTGAGGGTGGAGGCAAAGAGATGCCCTTCCAAATGATTGACCGCATAGAATGGCTTATGATACAGGATGGCGATGGTTTTAGCAAGACATAACCCCATGAGAAGGGATCCGGAGAGGCCCGGTCCCCGGGTAGCGACGATCCCGTCGATATCGGAGAGGGAGACCTGGGCTTCGGAACAGGCTTCGTCGAGTACCGGGATCAGAAACTCCAGGTGCTTGCGAGACGCCACTTCCGGTACCACTCCCCCGAAACGGCGATGAAAGTCATACTGGCTGGAGACGATATTCGACCGGATCGTTTTTCCATCCCGCACCACCGCCACGCAGGT
>JAPLGF010000268.1 GCA_026390275.1 Candidatus Atribacteria bacterium | reverse complement strand
AAGGGCTTGTCAAAAAAAAACTTTTGTGTTCAAAAAACAATCAGACTTCCATGTCAGGCCAAAACCCTGGCGCCATCAAGGGATGAAATTTGAACGATTCACGATTCACGGTATTTTCAGGGTAGTGGGGTTTCCTCTTTTCATGTGTTATTTCTTTACATCTTTCCCTACTGATGCTATATTTTTTCAATAGGACGAAGAATGCCAGGTTCAAAAAATTTTTTGCGTGACTCTTTTTTCCCTGGCGTTTTTAACCCTATTGTTCTCTACTGGTTTTTTTTTGAGAACGTTCCATAAAAGAGGAGGTGAGAGAAAAGTCCGTTTTTTCCGCTATCTCGTTTCAATTTTCATTTATCTGCATCAAAAAGGAGGGAAACAATGCTTATGAAAAGAATAAAGTATGGTGGATGGATGGGTATTGCTGTAGTCCTGACTCTTTGCCTTTTCATTTGCCTGACAACTGCCATGGCGGCAGTACCGGATTTTAGCAAAATCCCAAAGGGCCCCAAGCCGGAAAAACTGACCGTTGTCCTTTATGAGCCGGTGGAACAGAAAGCTGCTATTGAAGTCAGTAAAATTTTCGAGCAAAAGTATGGGATCAAGGTGGAAGTCAACGCTATTCCCTGGTCGTTCCTGCATGAAAAAATCATCGCTGATTTAACAGCCCAAACCGGAACATACGATGTCATCTTTATCCCTGGCCTCTGGGCACTTGAGTTTATTGATGCTGGATATATTGAACCACTCAGCCAATTCTGGGATAACCCCGATCTTCCGAAATTTGATATTGAGGATTACCCCTCCAGCGTAGTCAATCTCCTCTCTAAGAATGGGAAAACTTACTGGATTCCCCATCATGGAACCACTCAAATCCTCTTCTATCGCAAAGACCTTTTTGAAGGGGAAGGATTAAAACCTCCAGAGACTTACGACGAACTGTTCCAGATTGCCGCCAAATTCACCAATAATCCCAAATATCCCGACATCTGGGGATTTGGAACCACCCCCAAGCAAGGTGAAAATGCTTCCAGTACCTGGAGTACCTGGCTCTGGTCCTGGGGTGGTGACTATTTTGATGACAAGTGGAATCCTATATTCAACAACGAAAAAGGGGTGGAATCCCTCAAAGCATATGCGGAAGCAGTGAATAAATTTTCCCCTCCTGATGCGCCGAACTGGGCCAATGAAGAAGGGGGAGCTGCCTTCCAACAAGGGAGACTGGCTATGCTCCAGATGTGGCCGTATTTAGGAGCCGCCATGGAAGATCCCAGCCAATCGAAAGTCGTGGGAAAGGTGGGATATGCTCCACTTCCCAAGAAAGAGTTATGCTTCCCACGTTTGGGTTCCTGGGGAGGAACGGTCTCCAAGTTCTCGAAATATAAAGACTGGGCGTACTTCTGGCTCGCTTTCTTTGACAGCAAAGAGAACACCGATAACATCCTGGTTCCGTCCGGGGTGGCAGTAGACCGCATATCAACTGCTGAAAAACTGAAAGATAAGATTGCCTGGCAGGATGCCGTCAATAAGAGTTTTGTTCACACCAAGGAAAGACCGGGTATACCGGAAATCACTCCCATCATCGATGTGTGGGGGCTGGCGGTTTCCAAGGTGGTAACCGGTCAATCGGAAGCCAAAGCGGCACTGGATGAAGCTGCAGTAAGTATACGTAAGATCCTCGATGACGCTGGATACTATAACCAATAGCCGCATTTCCACATTCCTCCGGGCATCAAGTCTGGATGCCCGGAGGAAGAAAGGAAAAAACAATGAGTAAACTTCCACCGATGGATCAAGCGGAAACATTACCCTACTCCAATCGTTTCAAACGCCAAATAAAGAGCCACCACGAGCACCGGGCTCCCTACTGGATGCTGGCACCAGTATTGGGTGGAATTGCCATCCTGGTGTATTTCCCCTTGGTCAACACTTTCTTTCTTTCCTTCCTTCGTTATTTCTGGAATAAACCCCAGCAACCCATCCGCTGGGTAGGGTTGAAAAATTACATCGATGTGTTCTCCGATTCTCTTTTCCAGCAGGCTCTTACCAATACCATTGTTTTTATGATCTGTTCCACCCTCTTGAGTATCGTGATTGGTCTGGCGATGGCCATGATGTTCAGTCGTGATTTTCCGGGAAAGAATGTGTTCATCGCCCTGGTTTTACTTCCCATGATGATCGCTCCCGTGGCAGCGGCTCTCACCTGGAATTTCCTCTTCGATGGAAAATGGGGTGGAGTTAATTATTTTGTTCATCTTTTGGGTTTCTCTAAACAGGCCTGGTTGGCCGATCCCCGTTTTGCTTTACCGGCGGTGATGGTGGCGGATATCTGGTTGAATGCTCCCTTCGTTTTTTTGGTTTTATATACCAGCCTGCAGGCCCTCCCCCAGGAACCCATCGAAGCCGCACGGATCGACGGAGGAACCGGATGGCAAATTTTCACCCGGGTCATTCTCCCCCTTTTAATTCCCAACTTTCTCCTCATCTTCATCATCCGGCTGATGGATACCTTTCGAGTCTTCGACCTCATCTACATCATGACCAACGGTGGACCGGGTGGGAGATCAGAAACCGTTGGTTTTTTGAGTTATGAACGGACATTTCGTCATTTTAATATGGGACAGGGATCGGTCATCGCTATCTTTATCCTTTTTTCGGTCCTCATTATTTCCTGGTACTTTATTCGAACACTTCAACAGCAACTCCAGGAACAAATAAAATAAACAACCATCTCAGTTCCTGACACAATTGGGAGATCAAGGAGACATGACAGTGAGTAAAAAAAATCGGGCTCAGAAAAAAATCGTTTTCTGGATAGCTTTTTATGCGGCCTTAATCTGTATTGTTTTTTTCTTCGTTTTCCCTATTTTTTGGATCATGAGTACTTCTTTGAAGCAGCGGGTGAATGTTTACACCGAGAAACCGGTTCTTTGTTTCCCGGTTACCTGGGAGAATTATCAACGGGTCTTTGAACTCCAAAATTTTGGACGTTCTCTCCTGAATAGTCTCATTGTTGCCGTGAGTGTCACCCTCATCATCATGTATTTCGGTGCCCTGGCCGCCTATGCTCTGACCCGCTGGCGTATCCGGGGTTACTCCTGGGTTTCTCTGTCCATTATTTCTGCCCGAATGTTCCCCCCAATTGCCCTCCTTCCCTCCTTCTTCCTTTTTGCCTCCCGACTGGGTCTCGTCGACACCAGATCCGTTCTGGTTTTTACCCATGCCGCCTACGGGCTTCCCTTCGCCGTTTTCATGCTGGCTGGTTTTTTCCGCCAGATTCCCCGGGACTTGGATGATGCCGCCCTCATCGACGGTTGTGGATACTTTCAACTCTTTAATAAAATCATGATTCCCAGCATCGCACCCGGTCTTGCTGCGGCGGCGATTCTATCATTCATCTATTCCTGGAATGAATTCCTTTTTGCCCTGGTTCTCACCCGAGCATCCACTAAAACCCTACCGGTGGTGATTTCCGAATTCATCGGTTTTGTCCAGGTAGACTGGCAGGGGTTAACAGCCATGACTACCATTCTCATGATTCCTTCCATCCTCATCTCCTTCGTCGCTCAAAAATACCTGGTCCGAGGACTCACCGCCGGGGCAGTGAAAGGATAAAAGACCGGGGGATTCATCATTGACAGTCCGGATAAAATCAAGCAGATTGATGAGCTTTCCAAGTATTATATTCGGTAAGAAAAAAGCCGGGAGCCTGGTAATGAGGCTCCCGGCAGGTGTTTGGAAAATGTGTTTAGCTAAATTTTATTAATTACTCTTCGGGATTTCCCCTTCCACGCCTTCTACAAACCAGGAGAATGAAAGGAGATCCTTATCGCTCATTCTCTGTCCTTCTGGAACCACCACTTTTCCACTCTGATCTTTGATAGAACCGGTAAACACATCCCACTGATCATTGAAGATTTTTTCCTGTTCCGCCGCCACCTGAGATTTCACTTCTTCCTGAACGTCTTTGCTGTAGGGGGTGAGCTTGACAATACCGGTTTTCATCCCCCACCAGATATTTTCCGGTTTCCAGGTCCCATCGATCACTTTTTGGACAATGTCTTTATAAATAACATTCCAGTCCCAAACCGATGAAGTAAGACATTTGGTGGGTGCAAACCGGGACATATCGTTATTGTACCCGATGACATACACTCCGGCTTCCTCGGCAGCTTGTGCCGTCGCTCCGGAATCGGCATGCATTCCTATCACGTCCGCACCGGCATCAATGAGAGCCTTGGTGGCTTCTTTTTCCTTGGCTGGATCAAACCAGGAATAAAGCCAGACCACCTTCACCACTGCCTGGGGATTCATCTTTCGGACCCCCAGGGTAAAGGCATTGATCATACGGATGACTTCCGGTATGGGATGGGCAGCCGGGAAGCCGATGATGTTTGATTTGGTCATGCTGCCCGCAACCATCCCGGAGAGATAACGGGCCTGATACATCCGACCGAAATAGTCCCCGGCATTATCCATCATTTTATATCCGGAACAATGCATAAAAATGACATCGGGATGTTTCTTGGCTACTTCCTGGACCTGATCCATGTATCCAAAGGAAGTGGCAAATATCAACTTGGCCCCATTGCGGACGAAACTTTCCATCACCCGCACAGAATCAGACCCTTCCGGAACGGATTCTGCGTACATGGTTTTTATGCCTGGGAATTCCTTTTCAATAGCCTGACGACCCTGGTCATGGGCATAACTCCACCCACCATCTCCCACCGGACCAACATACACAAACCCGATCTTCAGCTCCTGTGCGGGGATCGGATCAAAAGCCCAAGCAGCCGTTCCGAGCATCACCACACCCACCAACACCAGTACCCACAACAATTTCCTCATCTTTCTATCCACCTCTCTTTCATAATGATATTGGGATTATAAAACTACCTTGAAAAAGCAGCCTACGGTGTAAGACTAAAAATCTTCAGCAGATATCATTCCCCCTCTTCCCGGTAATACGGTTGACCCAGGGCACCCGGGGCACCAAATAAAATTCCTTTTCCCTTCCGGGCAGAAATAAAAACCAGGACTCCGATGGTGAGAAAATAAGGGAGCGTGAGGAGGAGAGGAGTCGGGATGCTGGTGCCAGCAACCTGAAGTCGGAGCTGAAAGGCTTCTACTCCCCCAAAAAGATAGGCACCAAAAGCAGCTCGGACCGGGTTCCAAATGGCGAAAATGACCAGTGCCACTGCAATCCACCCCCGGCCAGCGGTCATTCCTTCGGTCCACATTTTGGTATAGGCCACCGACATATAGGCTCCCCCCATTGCTACAATTCCTCCACCGATGAGCGTGGAAAGATAACGAATCCGGGTAACATTCAGTCCCATGGCATCCGCCGCCCGCGGACTATCCCCCACTGCCCGTATATTAAGTCCAGTCCGGGTGGACACAAAGAACCAGGAAAGAAAAATCACCAGACCATATGACACATAGACCAGCGGATCATGGTTGAAAAAAATCGGCCCGATCATCGGAATAGTACTCAAACCAGGAATCGGTATCTTCGTTAAACCAATGATGGTAGTTCCGATATATCCCTGGCCGAGAAGAGAACTGGCCCCAGTCCCAAAAATCGTGAGGGCTAATCCCGTCACCACCTGGTTTCCTTTCAAGGTGATACAGATGAAAGCATGGATCAGGGTCATGAGCATTCCCACCAGAAAGGCCACTCCGATTCCCAACCAGGGATTACCCGTAAGGAATGAGATGGAAAATCCACTCAGAGCCCCAGTCAACATAATCCCTTCCAGACCTAAGTTCAACACTCCAGATTTTTCAATGATCATTTCCCCCAGAGTGGCAAATAGAATCGGGGTTCCACTTCGGACCGCAGCGGCCACAATGGCAATCAAGATTCCCACAGATTACTCATCTCCCCTGAACAGATAACCATGCCAGCTCTAAACACCACCAGGGGTATAGAAAAACGCCTTTTATTAGAGCAACACGGCTATCTGACGAACAATCATTCTTCTTTTGGTCTCTTGGAATCTTACGCCGTAAACTGTTATTTTTTAGGGAGACAAATCTGATTTTTACGGAAAAATTCTCCCCCCAAAACAAAAAAGAGAATGAGCCCCTGCAAAACGAGGGTACTGGAAAGTGGAAGTTGCATCACAATCTGTAAGGTTTCTCCTCCCACTTGCAAGACACCAATCAAAAAAGAAACCAGAAGGATGGCGATCGG
>JAPLGF010000313.1 GCA_026390275.1 Candidatus Atribacteria bacterium | reverse complement strand
TTCCACAATTCCACATTTTTCATTACCATGATGGTGCCAAGAACTGGCATGGTTGTCTTCTTTCTGCCTATTTCTCCGAGTATTCCAAAAGCACATCCTCAGTTTCAACAAGTTTTCTTTCCACTAAATCCGGAACCCATTTCCCACAGCGACTTCCCCAGAGGGCTTTTATTTTCTCTTCTTCTTTCAGGATGACGATTTCACAATTATTGGGACAGTCCTCACAGGTGAAACTCCGATTTTCAAAGTTTTTATGAATCACATCAAAACCCTGGAAGACGGTGCTCTCCCTTTCGTGTCCCATGGAAAGAATGGCTACTCCCCAGGCCCCCATGATCCCGTGTTCTTCGGGAACAATAATTGTCTTCTTCCCCTGGAAAAAATCCTTAAATGCTCGAACAATTCCCTGGTTCGCTGCCACTCCTCCCTGAAAAACGATGGGAACTTCGATGTTTTTTCCCGTAGCCAGGTTATTGATAAAATTTCTCACCAATGCTTCACAGAGACCTTTGATAATTTCCGGCTTTCCGAAACCCAGTTGTTGTTTGTGAATCATGTCCGATTCGGCAAAGACGGTACACCGTCCGGCAATTCGGACCGATTGTCGGGCCTCAAATGCCAGTTTCCCAAATTCTTCGATGGGTATGCGCAGGCGATCAGCCTGATGTTCCAGAAATGAGCCGGTCCCGGCTGCACAGATGGTATTCATGGCAAAGTCCTCCACCACCCGGTTTCTGATGATGATCAGCTTGGAATCCTGTCCACCGATCTCAAAAATCGTTCTCACTTCTGGGATGAGAGTGATGGCTGCCACTGCGTGAGCAGTGATTTCGTTCTTCACCACATCAGCACCTACCACCACCCCGGCTAAATGACGGGCACTCCCGGTGGTTCCCACTCCTCGGATCTCCCCGTCGCTGGGAAAATGGCGCTTGATAAGGGTCAGGCCTTCTTTGAGAGCAGTGATGGGATCTCCACTGGTTTTTAAATAACAGCTGGACAGTACTTTTTTCTCTTCATTGACTAAGGCATATTTCGTGGTAACAGATCCTACATCAACCCCAAGATAGAGATTCATCTCCCAACAACCTCCAGATGCTTTTTCCTTTCTTTTCTTCTCATTTCGAGCACATCAACAAAAGCTTCTACCCTGGTAACCAATCCGGCTTCCCCGGCATGTTCATCGATGGCTAAATGGAGAACCGGTAGATCGTAATCCCTGCTCACCCGAGTGACAATCCCTTTGGCGACTGCTTCGGGCATACAGGTGAAGGGATAAAGATGGATCACTCCATCATATCCCTTCTGAGCATAACGGATGGTACTCCCTACCGTATCAATCCCTTCTCCGCCCACAAATCTTTTCAGGTAAGGTCGGGCAAGTTTCCATGCTTCTTCCTTTTCCCGGGAACGAGTGAAAGGAAGAAAGTGCAACATATATTCAACGATGGAAACGGAATTATCCACCATCACTCCCAGTGATCCCAGAAGTCGTTCCATATTGAAATTGATCCGGGCCTCTTGGGCGATATAGATTTCTCCCACAATTCCCACTTTCAAAGGATCGAGCATATCATTTGTGGGAAGATTATCCATTTCCTGAAAGGTCTCTTTCCTGGTCTCCTCAAACTGAAAATGGTCTGTGATATACCTCATTCTTTCCAATGCTCTTTCCACGACCACATCGAGCCGCCTGGGATCTTTTACCCGACAGCGAATCGATCGATTGACTCTTTCCAGATCTTCGGTGAATCGTAACACTTTCCAGGCCAAAGATACTGCGTTTTTAATTTTGAAAGGGGAAAACTGATGCCCGGTCATGGTACAAAAATCATTCCAAAACTTTCCCCATCCATATCGAGGAGAGTCGATCAATACAAAATGTACATCATATCCCATATCTTCCAGGATGATACGCTGAATCTGGCCGTAATATCCAAATCGGCAGGGACCCACTCCTCCTGCCATGAAAATAGTATCGGCTCCCCGTTCGATGCCCTCGATGAAATTTCCCAAGGTCACTTTCATGGGAAAACAGGCATTTTGGGGTGCCAGCTTGACCCCAATTTCAATGGTTTTTTGAGTGATGGGAGGGGGGGGGACAATTTCCACCCCCAGGACGGGGTAGAGCAATTGCAGGGCAACGTCAAGATGAGCGAGGTGGGGAAAGGTAGCTTTCAAACGTGTCATCCCTCCATTTCATCATATCGGCAAATGCCTCCAACCGGGTGATCAACCCTGCTTCTCCGGTGTGTTCATCGATTTCAAAACGAAGATACGGAATAAGCTGATTGTCCCGTCTCAATTGACGTTCGATGAGTTCCCCGACCAGAGAATCGGGTCCACATTCAAAAGAAACCAGGTGGATAAAACCTTCCACGTTTCGTGCTTTTTCCTTAATATAGGAGAGGGCACTTCCTAACACTTCATTGGATATAGTCCAAAAACTGGGCTTGGGAATACTGTGAAGTGCATGACGGATCCGGTTCTCATCCACCATATCCGCGGTGATGACAGAATAGCCCAACTGGTTTATCTTTTGGATGATATCCATATTGATGTACCGATCATTCACCAGATAGGTGTGGCCCAGTATCAGAACTTTTTTGCTTCTCTCCGGAAGGGGAAGGTGTCCATCGATCAGGATCTCCGGATGGATCCCGTTTTTTACCTTCTCCCGATAGTCCTGATGGGCTTTTTCAGCCTGATCCAACGCCCTCATGATCCGTCGGTCATCATGAGTAAAATGCCGGCCTAAGTTGAGGTAACCCTGACGCCACCCCAGGTATCCCTTGTCCCGCATGTTGATTTCATCATCGATGATCCGTTCCCCGGGAATCTGAAAAAGGTTTCGAACCAGATCCGGCAAACCTAAAATTTTAGGACAATTATATTCCCCTTTGTGGAAGCTCACGACCCGGGGGATAAAAAGAAAATCAACTTTTTCGGCCAAGAGATGGCTGTGACCGAGAAAGACTTTCACTGGAAAGCAAATTTCTTCCACTCCATAGGTCAAGCCCCTCTGAATGATGGGCTTGTTGGAAGGAGGGGAAATCACCACTTCCCCTCCCAATTCTTCCAGAAATGTTTTCCACAGCGCATAAAATCGGTAAAACAACAATCCTCGCGGGATCCCGACC
>JAPLGF010000166.1 GCA_026390275.1 Candidatus Atribacteria bacterium | reverse complement strand
TCGGGAATATGTTCTCCCTTGCCGGCGTGTATCCAGGAACTAACGGCAACCAGGAGACCCTGTTCATGTTCAGAGATCTCCTGGTTGTGGTCACTCCGAGAATTCCCGGGAATCGGGAAAAAAATCTTTGTCTTTCTGATCATCCACCGGGACCTTGTTGCGGCGGTGGACATTTTGTTCCCGGAACTTTCCATTTCTCCGATCACCCTCCCCCAAACGTTCGAAGGGACCCCGACGGAAGCTCTGAAAACCGTCCAGAAGAAGATTCAACAAGCGGAAAAAGAACGGGAAGCGGTCCTGAAGAAAGCCTGGACCTACGTCCAGTTTGAAAAGGACCTCCAGATCACCTTCGACTTTGTTTCCTCCCAGCGGGAACGACATCAAAATGAAAACAAAATTCGGCGAACCCAGGAAGCCTGTTTCCTCAATGGATGGGTGCTGGCGGCGAAAGTCCCACTACTCGAACAGCGACTCGCCACCCTGGGGAAAGAATGGGTACTCTCTCAGCGAGATCCTCTCCCCAACGAAAACATTCCCATTCAGCTTAAAAACCATTCCTGGGTAGCCAATTTCGACATTCTCACCCGTCTCTTTGGCCTCCCCAACTATACGGAAATTGACCCCACCCCCTTTGTGGCGGTGTTCTTTTTTATCTTCTTCGGAATGTGCATGGGAGACTTCATCTACGGCCTGTTGATGGCCCTGGTCTGCTTTATGGGGACCAGCAAGATCAAGATGCCGGAGTCCAGCAAACGGTTCATCCGGATGTTTGGCTGGGTGGGGGTGTCATCGATGATCTACGGGGCTCTCACCGGTTCCTGGATGGGGGATTTTTTTGACTATCTCCCCCCGGCTTTCAGTTTTCTCCCCGCCATTAAAAAAGGACTGACCATCGTCGATCCCCTGAAGAATCCGATCCTCATCATCATTTTGGCCCTTTGTATTGGCCTGGTGCAGGTGCTGATCGGGCTTTTGATTGGTTTCGCGAAAGAATGGAAACGGAAAAATTACGGCCCGGCTATCATGGATAAACTGGGCTGGTTCATCTTCATTGTCTCCATCGTGGTTTTTGTCATCACCATACGATTTGCCCCCACCGGGAAGAATGCCGCCAGTTATCTCGTCATCGCCTGCGCCCTCTTCCTGGTTGGAACCCAGGGACGTTCCAAGAAGAACCCGATCCAGAAAGTTCTCTCCGGAATCATCAGCCTCTACGGTGTGACCGGTTATTTAGGAGACGTCCTCTCTTATTCCCGTCTCTTTGCCCTGGGACTCACCTCGTCCATCATCGCCATGCTGGCCCGAACCTTAGCCCAGGTCATGGGGGAAACCCCGTACATCGGCTGGCTGATCGGTCTTCTTGTTCTCCTCATCTTCAATGTATTCAACCTCTTGATGAGCGGCCTGGGAGCTTTTGTTCATTCTGCCCGGCTTCAGTATGTGGAGTTCTTCACCAAGTTTTATGAAGACGGAGGAAAAGAATTCCAACCTTTCAAATTTAAAACGAAATATGTTAGATTAAGCCAAGGGAGGTCGTAAGTACTATGATCATTGATGGTTTGACGATTGCATATCTTGGTTCAGCACTGGCAATCGGCCTGGCAGGAATCGGTTCTGCTATCGGGGTCGGAATTGCCGGTGAAGCGGGTGCTGGTGTTCTCACCGAAGACCCGGGGAAATTTGGTACCGTTCTCATCCTGCAGGCCCTTCCAGGAACACAGGGTATTTACGGTCTCCTTTCGGGATTCTATGTTATGATCAAGCTTGGCCTTTTGGGTGGAAGCCCGGTTACAGTCAGCGTGCTTCAGGGAGTCCAGATCCTCTTCGCCTGTCTTCCCGTCGCCATCGTGTGTTGGTTCTCGGCGATTGCCCAGGGAAAAACTGCTGCGGCATCCATCGGGATGATCGCCCGGCGCCCGGAAGAAACCGGGAAAGCCATCATTCTCCCGGCTATGGTCGAAACCTATGCCATTCTTTCTCTGCTGGCTACTATTCTTTTACTTAACACCATCAAGTTGGGGTGACCCCATTATGTCTTTAGAAGATATCCTGAAAAAAATCGAGCAAGAGGCACAGGCCAGGGAAAAATCCATCCTGGAGAGTGCCCGACTGGAAGCCGAGAAGAAACTGGACAAAGCCAGAAAAAAGATTGAACAGGAAGCCGAAGTGCTCCGGCAACGGCGAATCAGCGAAGCACAAGTGTCCGTCCAGCGAGAACTAGCCGAAGCCAAACTCTCGGGGCGGAGCATGATTGGGAAAGTCAAATCGGCATCGCTTCAGAGTTTGCGGAAAGAGCTCTTCGATGCCTTCACAAAAAAGGTGGATACTCAGAAGAGCTGGTATTCCAAAGTGATTCTTGCCTATTCCACCACCAGGAACGAGGAAATCATCATGGCTCCCCACGAAGCCGGAAAACTGGGGGAACAGTTCATCGTGACCCTTAACCGAGAAGCCAAGACCTCATTTAAATTCGGGGGAGTGACCACCGAGATCGAACGGGGTTTTCTGATGAAAAAAGGGGGGATGATCCTCAACCTGAGCTTCTCATCTCTTCTGGAAGATGTCTTACGGCAAAATGAAAGCCAGGTTTCCAAAATGTTCTTTCCGGGAAGTGTGAAATGACCACCATCCAGGAAAAACCAGTCGCCACTCAAAACACGGCGTATGCCTATCTGGTTGGCCGTATCCGGATGTTGGAACGGGGGGTGCTGAACGGTCGAATCCTGGAGAGCGCGCTGAAGGTGGAAGACGTGGAGCAGGTGGTACGGATTATTTCCGAACTGCCCTACCTCTCAGAAGCACTGCAGAATATCCCGAAAGCCCCGGCCCCTCTCGATGATGCGCTGATGAGTCATTTTTGGGAGACCCTCAAGGAAGTGGGGCGACAGAAGCTGGGGAAGAATCTTTCCCTCTTTTTCCAGTATTCGTTCGATTTTAACGATATCAAGCTCATCATCAAGCGGCACCTCGCCAAAAAGGCCTCCGGGCGAGAATACCCCGGTACCTTTGATTGGAAAAAAGTATCCCACTTTGTTTCCGGAGAAACCGGGGAACATCTCTCCGATGTCTACCGTCGGGCGATCGAAGAAACCCTCGCCGTCTATGAAAGTACCCATCATGTCCAGATTGTGGAACTGGTGCTGGACCGGGTCTATCTCCAGGAAGTCATGAACATGGCGGAAATTTCAGAGAGTCCGGTCATCAAAAACTGGCTCATCGCGTTTTTCATGTTTACCTTTTTCCGGTCTGCCTTCCGGGCGAAATACCAGGAGTCAAAATTCGAGCTTTACCGGACCATCTATTTTAAGAATCCCTACCTCAGTTTGGAGGATCTTTCCGATATCATCACCGGACCGGACGAAAAAATCGGAGAGGTGCTCGTCCACTCCGGCATGAAGAACATCTTGCTGGGAGAAGGGGAGTACCGGAATGACCCATATTACTTAGCAGAAATTGAAAAAAACATGGATAATTACCTGATGCGTTTCATCAGACCGTATCGGACTCTGACGTTCGGGCCAGAACCCGTTTTCGGATTCCTCTATGCCAAAAGCATCGACATCAAGAATCTGCGGATTCTTCTTCACGGCAAATACTTTGGCATCGGGGAAAATGAATTGAGGAATAAATTACGGGAGTGCTACTATGAGTGATGCAAAAGTTGCTTTTGTGGGTGGAGAAGAAAATACCCTCTGTTTCCGAGGGATGGGATTTGATGTTTTTTCAGTCAATTCACTTGAGACCCTGAACGACATGCTCCCCACTCTCAGACGAGAGAATTATTCTATCATTTTCACCGAATGGAGATTTTATAACCGCTTGAAAGACCAGTTCGAAGATAACCGGTCGGAAGCCCTTCCCGTCATCCTGGGAATTCCTACCCGCTCATCCGAGAAAGGTCGGGGTTCAGACTTCATTTCTCAGCTGGTGAAGATGGCGGTCGGCAGCAATATCATGCTTCAGGGAGAGGAATGATGGTGATGAACATAGAAAAAAAAGGTGTCATCTTCAGCGTCAACGGGCCGGTGGTTATTGCCCAGAATCTTCCCGATGCCAAGATGTATGACATGGCACGGGTGGGTACCAAGAAGCTGGCAGGAGAAATCATCGGGATTCATGGCAGTGCTGTAACCATTCAGGTCTATGAAGAGACGGCCGGTCTCCAACCGGGGGAACCGGTCGAGACCACCCATGAACCCCTCAGTGTCGAACTCGGACCGGGTTTGATCGGAAACATTTTCGATGGAACCCAGAGACCACTGGATGTGATTCTGAAATCCTCCGGTTATTTTATCCCCCGGGGAGTAGAAGCCATCCCCCTGGACCGTACCAAGAAATGGGATTTTAAACCGGTGGTAAAGATCGGTATTGCCGTCCAACCGGGCGATGTCCTGGGCGAAGTCCAGGAAAGTACCACCATCGTTCATAAGATCATGGTCCCCCCGGGGCTGTCCGGTACGGTCAAGTCGATCAAACCGGGGGCCTTCACGGTGGAACAGACCATAGCGGTGCTCGACACCCCGGAAGGCGAGAAAAAGATCAGCATGCTTCAGCGCTGGCCGGTTCGTACCCCCCGACCCTACGTCCGGAAACTGAATGTCGACGAACCCCTCATCACCGGACAGCGGGTCATCGATACCTTCTTCCCCATCGCCAAAGGAGGAGTGGCCTGTATCCCCGGCCCCTTCGGAAGCGGTAAAACCGTGGTGCAGCACCAGCTCGCCAAGTGGTCCAATGCCGAAGTCATCGTCTTCATCGGTTGCGGCGAACGGGGGAACGAGATGACCGACGTCCTGATGGAATTTCCGGAGCTCATCGACCCCTATACCGGTGAACCCCTGATGAAGCGGACGATTCTCATCGCCAATACCTCCAACATGCCGGTAGCCGCCCGGGAAGCGTCCGTGTACACCGGGATCACCATGGCGGAATACTACCGGGATATGGGATACAATGTGGCCCTGATGGCCGACTCCACCTCTCGTTGGGCCGAAGCCATGCGAGAAATCTCCGGACGACTGGAAGAAATGCCCGGCGACGAAGGCTTCCCCGCCTACCTGGGGAGCCGGATTGCCAGCTTCTATGAACGGTCCGGGAAGATCCAGTGCTTGGCGCAAGAGGACCGCCAGGGTTCCCTCAGCGTCATCGGTGCCGTCTCGCCTCCGGGCGGAGACCTCTCCGAACCGGTGACCCAGAACACCCTGCGGGTGGTCCAGGTCTTCTGGGGTCTGGAAGACCGGTTAGCCTATAAACGTCATTTCCCGGCCATCAACTGGTTGATCAGCTATTCGCTCTATATTCAAAATTTAGAATCATATTTCAAGGAAAACGTAGGATTCGACTTTTCCGATCTGCGCGCCCTGGCCATGCGCATCCTGCAGCAAGAAGCGGAACTGGAAGAAATCGTCCGGCTGGTGGGTGTCGAATCCCTGTCCTTCAAAGAGCGGTTCATCTTAGAAGTGGCCCGTTCCATCCGGGAAGACTTCCTCCAGCAGAATGCCTTTGTCGACATTGATACCTTTACCTCGCTCCAGAAACAGTACCTGATGCTGAAGGTCGTCCTGGTCTACTATCAGGAAGGGATGAAAGCGCTGGATCAGGGACTATCCCTGCGGGATATCCTTTCGATTCCCGTACGGGAACGAATCGGACGAATCAAGTTCGTACCGGAAGATCAATCCTCGAAATTGAAAGAGATCATTTCCGAAATCCAGGATCAGATGAAAGCCAAAATGAGGGGCGAGGTGGAGAGCAATGTATAAAGAATACACGACCATTTCGGAAATCGCTGACCCCCTTTTGAATGTAGAACAGGTTGCCGATGCCCACTACATGGAAATCGTGGAAATCGAGCTCTCGGACGGCTCCCGGAAGAGGGGACAGGTGCTGATGACCAGCAGCGGAAAAGCACTGATCCAGGTGTTCGAAGGGACAGAAGGGATCGGCATCGGACAAGCCAGGGTGAAGTTCTTAGGCCGGGTGATGGAGCTTCCCGTCTCACCGGACATCCTGGGCCGTATTTTCAACGGATCCGGTGTTCCCATCGACGGTGGCCCGGAGATTTTTCCCGACGACCGTCTGGACATCAACGGTAACCCCATGAACCCGGTAGCCCGTGACTATCCCATTGACTTCATTCAAACCGGAGTCTCGGCCATCGACGGGTTGAACACCCTGGTACGAGGCCAAAAACTGCCGATTTTCTCGGCTTCCGGACTTCCTCATGCCCGGCTGGCCGCCCAGATCGCTCGCCAGGCAAAGGTCTTAGGGGAAACGGAGACGTTCGCCGTGGTCTTCGGTGCCTTAGGAATCACCTTTGAAGAAGCCAACTATTTCATGGCTGAGTTGCGGAACACCGGTGCCATCGAACGGTCGGTACTCTTCATCAACCTCGCTGACGACCCGGCCGTCGAACGAATCATCACCCCCCGCATGGCCCTCACCGCCGCGGAATACCTGGCATTTACCCGGGACATGCAGGTCCTGGTCATTCTCACCGACATGACCAACTACTGCGAAGCGCTGCGGGAAATCTCCGCCGCCCGGCGAGAAGTGCCCGGCCGGCGTGGTTATCCGGGGTATCTCTACACCGACCTGGCTTCCCTCTATGAACGGGCCGGAAGAATCCGGGGGAAGAAGGGATCCATCACCCAGATTCCCATCCTTACCATGCCGGAAGACGATAAAACCCATCCCATCCCGGACCTCACCGGGTACATCACCGAAGGGCAGATCATTTTGAGCCGGCAGCTCCACCGCAAGGGGATTTATCCCCCGGTCGACATCTTGCCGTCGCTCTCCCGTCTGCGTGATAAAGGAATCGGAAAAGGGAAGACCCGGGAAGATCATTCCGATGTCGCCAACCAGCTCTTCGCCGCCTATGCCCGGGGACGGGAAGCGGTGGAACTGGCTACTATCCTCGGCGAAGCCTCTCTCACCGACACCGACCGCATCTATATGAAATTTGCCGAACGGTTCGAAGCCACCTTCATCCGTCAGGGTGAATACGAAAACCGCACCATAGATGAGACCCTCAATATCGGGTGGGAACTCCTGCGGATGCTCCCCAAAGAAGAACTGAAGCGAATCCGCGACGGATATCTCGACACCTACTATGTCCAGATTAAAGAAGCTGCCGCCGGCGTACAGGAGGGTTAAACGTGAGACTGAACGTTAATCCCAACCGGATGGAATTGATGAAACTGAAAAATCGCCTGGCGATGGCGAGACGGGGCCACAAGCTTTTGAAAGACAAGCTGGATGCTCTGGTTCAGGATTTCATCAAAGTTGTCCGGGAAAACCGGACCCTCCGCCGGGATATCGAGGCGGAAATCATTAAAGCCTTTGAGGCACAGAATAAAGCGTCTCTCATGCTCTCCGAAGAAGACAAAGAATTGGTGACCACGCTTACCCAACAAAAAATCGTTCTCCATGTCACCACCCGTCATATCACCGGGGTGAAGGTCCCCCATTTTGATGTCCACTTAGAAGGGAACCCGTACTCCTATAGTCTGGTCACCACCCCCGCCGAACTCGACGAAGCCTTGAGCTCCTTTTTTCAGGTTCTCCCGCTTATGATCAAGCTGGCAGAAGCCGAAAAAGCCATTGAACTCTTAGCGGTGGAGATCCAGAAGACCCGACGGCGGGTGAATTCCTTAGAATATGTGCTCATTCCGAATTTGGAAGAAACCATCAAATATATCAACCTCAAGCTGGATGAGCTGGCCCGCTCGTCCGTCACCAGAATAATGCGTATAAAACGTTGAGGGGAGAGGCATGCGAATCGCCATTTTCTCTGATATTCATGGAAACTTCGATGCCCTCCAAACCGTGTCCGGCCTCCTGGACACGGTTGATTTTTTCTGTATACTGGGTGATATCGTGGGTTACGGGGCCGAACCGGAAGCCTGTGTCCAATGGGTAATGCATCGCCCTGACGCCCGGGTGGTGATGGGAAATCACGATGCCGCCTGTGTGGGAGTCCTCCCCCTCACCTGGTTCAACCCCATCCCGAAGCGGGCCCTCCGATGGACCTGCCAACACCTTTCTAAAGAGAGCACCACCTACCTTCAAACTCTTCCCCAGACCATCCCCCAACTCCATGGTGCCCTCTGGGTGCATGGGAGTCCTCGCCACCCCCTGGAAGAGTACATCGATCATCCGGTCGTAGCCCAGGAGGTCTTCGTATCGAGTGACTTCCCGGTGTGTTTCTACGCCCATACCCACCAGGCGGAAGCCTACATTCTCCACGAGGGCCGTCTCCTCCATCCCCGCTTTCAGCAGGGAGGAGAGATTATCCTCCATCCCGGGAAACGCTACCTCATTAACTGTGGGAGCGTCGGCCAGCCCCGTGACGGAAATTCCCAGGCCTCTTTTGGCCTCTTTGATACCGAAAAAGGGGTAGTCAAAATTCAGAGAACTGAGTATAATATGGAAAGCGCCGCGGAGAAAATCCGGGAAGCCGGACTTCCCGAAGAGCTCGCTCTCCGCCTCTTTCTCGGCCAATAGTACCCTTTGTGCGCCCGTAGCTCAGTTGGATAGAGCGTCGGCCTCCGGAGCCGCAGGTTGGAGGTTCAAATCCTCTCGGGCGCACCAGTGCTTCCTGGTAAAGCCAAAAATACCATGTCCCCTTGATAAGACCCTTCCCATTGATGATTCTTCCAAAAAGCCTTCCAGGAGCAACGGCCTCCCCCCTTTTGAGCAAGAGCAACGGACTTAATTTGAGGGTGAGTCATTCTTATTTTTTCCCATGCTTTTTATCAAATTTCGCTTTCCTTTTCAACCTTGCACAGTTTAAGCGGAAGTTCCCAAGCCATAACCCAACTAACTATACACACCAAGCCGGTTTAGGGTTCATTCGCCTCTCAGAATGTAGACAGTAAATACCGGATAAATACCTTGCTTTTCTTCCTGCATTATGCTATGGTACCGGTATGAAGAACACCTTGAAAGGACTTTATCTGGCAGATATCAAGCGTACATATAAGGATAAGGTTTACCACACGTATCTTCTCAGACGAAGTTATCGAGAAGCGGGAAAGGTGAAACAGCAAACCATCGCCAACCTCACCGATCTGCCGGAAGAAACTCGGGCAGTGGTCAAGGAAAGCCTGCGGGGGGCGGTCTTGGTACCGGTCGATGAGGGTATCGAGATTACCCGCTCCCGATCCCACGGGCAGGTGATGGCAGTCCGGGCAATGATTCAAACCCTCGCTCTGCCGGAGGTGATCTCCCGGCAGGCGAGTCGAGAAAGCACCCTGGTGGAGGCCTTGCTGGTGGCCAGAATCCTCTGTCCGCAGACCAAGCTGGCCACCATCCGCTGGTGGAACACCACCACCCTGGCCGAAGACCTGGGTATCGACGGGGCCGATGTGGACCAGATCTACCAAGCCATGGATTGGCTGGTCAAGCGGCAAGCACGCATTGAAACCGCCCTGGCAAAGCGTCATCTTTGCCAGGGCGGCCTCGTGCTCTATGACGTCAGTTCCAGCTATTACGAAGGCTCCCACTGCCCCCTGGCGGCTTTCGGTTACAACCGGGACAGGAAGATGGGCAAGCGGCAGATCGTCTACGGCCTGATGACCGATGCGGACGGCCGGCCGATCTCCATTCAGGCCTTTCCCGGTTCCACCGCTGATCCCACCACGGTGGACGACCAGGTGGTCAAGTTGAAAGAGCGTTTCGGTCTGGATCACGTGGTCCTGGCCGGGGACCGGGGAATGCTCACGCAGATGCGGATCGAGAAGCTCCAGGCGGTCGGTGGTATCGACTGGGTGAGCGCATTGCGCGCCCCGTCGATCAAACAACTGGTCAGGCAGGGGTACCTGCAGCCGTCTTTGTTCGACGAGCGGGACCTGATGGAGATCACCTCGCCCGACTACCCCGGGGAGAGACTGGTGGTCTGTCGCAACCCCTTTCTGGCGGAAGAGCGCTTCCGCACCCGCCGGGAACTGCTGGCGGTTACGGAAGCGAAACTCGCCTCGCTTGCCAAGCGCGTGGCGGCGGGCCGGCTCCAGCAGGCGGGCAAGATCGGCCAGGCCCTGGGGAAAATCGCCCATACCCACCGCATGGCCAAGCATTTCGAGTTCACGGTGGGAGAGGGGCGGTTCTCTTATCGGCGCCAGGAGGAGAGCATCGCGGCAGAGGCCGCCCTGGACGGTTTCTACGTGATCCGCACCAGCGTTCCCTCGGACCGGTGGGTACCACAGCAGGCCGTCTCGGCCTACAAGAGCCTGTCGCTGGCCGAACGGGCCTTCCGGACGCTCAAGGGCATTGACCTCAAGGTTCGCCCCATTCATCATCGTCTCACCAACCGGGTCCGGGCCCACCTTTTCCTCTGCCTGTTGGCCTACTATGTCGAGTGGCACCTTCGCCAGGCCTGGCGAAGCCTGATCTTCGACGACGAGGAACCGGGTGAACACGAAGGCGGTTCACCGGTGTTTCCCGCCCTGCGGTCCGAAAGCGCACTGCAGAAGGCGCATACCAGAAAACGACCCGGCGGTGAAGTGGTCCACAGCTTCCAGAGCTTGCTGGCCGAGCTATCGACCATGGTGAGGAATGAGGCCTGGGTACCGGCGATTCCGGAGATTCCGGCATTCACTCTCACCACGATACCCAATCAAATACAACGAGAGGCCCTCAACCTGGTGGGTTCGTTTCCCCGGTAACCGTAGACAGAAAGGGGAGGCGTAACTTCCCCCCTTGTTTGTTGTAATAGTGTTTTTGCAGTTTCTTAGAGGTAACTTCGGATTAAGGAAGAACCGTCATTAAAAATATGACTTGAAAAATAAGGGGTTGTATCGGTCAGCATGACTCTACCTATAAACCATAGCTTTCATTGATAGCCACAAATAATCGGGAGGAGAACGTATGAACCATAACGGAAATCCCATCGAATCCCGTCTGTGGGCCGCGGCGGATGAGCTGCGAGCCAACTCCAAGCTGAAGTCTTCGGAGTACTCCGTGCCGGTGCTGGGACTGGTCTTCCTGCGCTATGCCGACTACAAGTTTCAAGCAGCGGCGAAGGAATTGACCGGCCAAGGCAGCGGACGGCGCACCATCGGCCCGGCTGATTATCAAGCAAAAGGCGCGCTCTACTTGCCCGAGGCGGCGCGTTTCTCGGCGCTGATTAAGCTGCCGGAGGGGGCCAACATCGGCGCAGCCATCAATGAGGCTATGCACG
>JAPLGF010000318.1 GCA_026390275.1 Candidatus Atribacteria bacterium | reverse complement strand
CCTGGAGCAATAACTCCTGATGCCTGATCAGGAACCATTAATTTTGGGGGTTGATCCAGGAACAGCCATCACCGGATATGGTCTGGTTTCCAGTGTTCGTTATAGCCACCAGGTAAAACCAGTTGCTTATGGATGTATCACCACCGATAAAAATGTACCCCTGGAAAAACGGTTGTACATTATCTATCAGTCCATCGATTCGTTGCTCAATCAATATCATCCAACGGAAATAGCGGTGGAGGAGCTTTTTTTTAATAAGAACTCCAAGACCGCTATTTCCGTTGGTGAAGCCCGGGGAGTGGTGATGCTTTGTGCCGCAATGCACTCTCTTCCGATTTATGAATATACCCCCTTAGAGGTAAAGAAATCGGTGGTAGGGTATGGCCGGGCAAGTAAGGAGCAGGTAATCTACATGGTACAACAAATCCTGTCTATCAGTGAAAAACTCAAGCCAGACGATGTAGCAGATGCCCTGGCAGTTGCCTTATGCCGTGCTTTCCGGGTATCAATTCCTGCGGCCTATGTTTGAATACATCAAGGGGATCATTATTGCTATTGAAAATGAAGATGTCATGGTGGAAAGTGGCCTGTTCGGATTTCGAGTAAAGGTGACTCCCTTTGTTCCCTCTCTTCAGGTGGGGAACGAAAAGAAATTGCTTCTTCGGTTCTTTCTCAAAGAAAACGGGGAATTTGTATATTACGGATTTGAAGATTCTGGTGAACGTCAGTATTTTGATCTCCTGCGCGATACCAAAGGCATTGGACCACGTACCGCTTTTAAAATCCTCTCCCGGATCTGCTGGAAAGAGCTGTATGAACTCATTTGTGCGGAAAACGTTGATTTCTTGGTTTCTCGCACAAATCTGGGAAGTAAAACCATCAAGCGCATTCTCTTAGAACTGAAACCCCGCATCATAAAAGGGGATGGGACACTCCCATCCCCCGGGCTTACCCAAAGCCAAAGCTGGCAGGAAGTACGATCTGCTCTCACCGCTTTGGGGTATTCGACATCAGAAGTAGATGAGAAGTTGAATGAACTTTGGAAAGAAAACCGAGGAACGGATCCCAGTACCGAATCGCTCCTCAAACAGGCGCTCAAGAAGATGAGTGGTCGCGAATGACTGATGACCTCAAAAAAGAATCGATTCCCCTTTCCCGGGATAATGAAGATGACTTTTCTCTCCGACCACGCCGATTGGATGATTTTATCGGGCAGGAGAAGGTTTGTTCCAACCTCCATGTCTATATTCAGGCCTCCCGGAACAGGAATGAGGCCTTAGATCATGTTCTTCTCTATGGTTCTCCCGGTTTAGGAAAAACGACCCTCGCTACAATTATTGCCAACGAAATGGACGCCAATATTCGCTATCTTTCGGGACCCATCCTCACCCGTCCGGGTGATGTGGCATCGATTCTGACCTCACTTATCTCGCATGATGTCATTTTTATCGATGAAATTCACCGTCTACCGAAACCCTGTGAAGAAATTCTCTACAGCGCCATGGAAGATTTTTCCTTAGATGTTTTGATTGGAAAAGGTCCGGGGGCCCGGACGATCCGCATCAGCCTTCCACCCTTTACCCTGGTGGGCGCCACTACTCGCCTGAGCCTTCTGAGTGCACCACTGCGGAACCGGTTTGGAATCACTGAAAAGCTCGATTATTATGACGATAGTGATCTCTCCACCATCATTCAACGATCTGCCTCGGTCATGAATATCAGCATCGAAAAAGATGCCTCCTTAGAAGTGGCCCGGCGGTCGCGGGGAACTCCCCGTATTGCGAATCGTATTCTCAAACGAATCAGGGATTTTGCGCAATATTACCGCCGAACTACCATCGATTTTCCCCTGGTGCAGGAATCTTTGGAGTGTTTAGAGATTGACCGAATGGGATTGACCAAGATGGATCGTATGCTCCTGAAGATACTTATTGATCACTATCACGGTGGTCCGGTGGGGATCAATAATTTAGCGATGATGCTCGGCGAAGAAGCTTCTACCGTGGAAGAAGTCTACGAACCCTTTCTCATTAAAATCGGTTTTTTAATCCGTACCCCCCGGGGGAGAATGATCACCCCTTGTGGGCATAGTTATCTTCGGGGGGGAGACCTCTTTGAGTCCTAATAAGCTTCTCCTCCATACTTGTTGTGGACCGTGTGCCACCGTTGTCAATCCCTGGTTGGTGCAGGAAGGATACGAAGTCAAAAATTTTTTCTATAATCCCAATATCCACCCCTGGGATGAATACGTTCGTCGTTATCAGGCTTTTTTTCTTTATTTAGAAAAAACCGGGACGAATGGGATTGTCCCTTTTCCCTATCAACCCCAGGACTATTTTCAAGCCCTGTCTGACACCACCAAACGCTGCTTGTCCTGTTATTCCCTGCGGCTTCGTATCACGGCCTGGTATGGGAAACAACACCAATTCGAGTATTTTTCCACCACTCTCACCGTCAGTCCCTATCAGGATGTTCCAGCTATTCATGAGCTGGGGAAACAGATTGCCCGGGAAACCGGGGTGTGTTTTATTGAAAAAGATTTTCGTTCGTTTTATCCAGAAAGTGTTGCTCGTTCCAATAATTTGGAATTATACCGGCAAAAATATTGTGGGTGTCTTTTCAGCCAGTGGGAAGGGGTGAAAAAGCGGGAATGGAAATCACTTACTGGGCAAAAGTATTCTTAACGATTGGAATTGTCTGTGTCGTGATTGGCCTTCTGCTGTTTCTTCTTCCCCAAGTCCCTGGTCTTAACCGGTTCGGACACTTTCCGGGAGATATTGTTTTAGAAAAGAGGAATGTTACCTTTTACTTTCCGGTCCTGACCGGTGTTATTCTCAGCCTGCTCCTGACCTTTATTCTCTGGATTATTAGCCGATAGGAGGAAGACCGATGTTCAGAAAAACCGTTCTATTCCTTTTTTTTCTTCTTTTTTTCTGTACCATCCCGGTTTTGGCAGCCAATGATCCGAACGTGCAAGTCCTCCTATTCCATGGGCGCACGGCTATCATTATCTCTTCCCCTGGCGGTCTGACCATTCAAGCGGGTCGAAAAATCTATACCATTTCTCCTGATGTCAAATGTACGTTTCTCTCGGAAGATGATCGAGTCGTTTGGGAAGGACATCGCCTTTTTTCTCCCTCCTTTTTACTCTCCCCTAAAGGTCAGGGCTTCCTGTATTACGGTTCCCGTCCCTATCGCGGAAAATTCATACTCAAGAATCAATCTGATAGCCTCGATCTGGTGAATCTCCTTCCCTTGGATGATTACATCAAGGGGACGATCAAACTGGAAATAAACCCCTCCTGGCCGGAAGAAGCAGTGAGAGCACAAATTGTGGCCTCCCGGACCTATGCCGTGTCCAATTTAGGCCGGCACCAGGAAACCGGGTATGACTTTTGTTCATCCAGTCATTGCCAGAATTACGGGGGGGTGAATTCAGAAGATCCGGCTGCCAATCGAATGGTCGATTTGACACACGATATCATTCTGACCTACCAGAATCAGCCTGCCGGAGTGTGTTTTCATTCAGAAAGTGGAGGAACAACCGATTCTGCCGTGAATGTATGGGGGAAAGACGTTCCTTACTTGGTGAGCGTGGATTCTCCTTGGGAAAAGGATTCTCCACATTTCTCCTGGGAGGTTCAATTCACAGCGTCTGAACTGCGTTTTGCCCTGGAGCATGCCGGGTTGATACAGGGAGAGGTCCGGGATCTCCAGGTCGTTTCGGGGTCCAATGGTGGAAGAATTAAAAATATTCTGGTTAAAACCGACAGTCGAGAGTACCAGATTCCTCCCAACCAGTTCCGGGCGGCCCTGGGTTTTGATCTTCTTCCCAGTACTTTCTTTGAAGTGAGGACCCATCCCTTTTTAAAAACACAGCAAGCAGTAATCACGCCAGAAAAGACTCCCATTATCCAGGAGGAGAAAAAAACAGAAAATGATGAATCTCAGGGAAAGTCTGATTATCAAGCCATGATGAATAAAGACTGGAATTTGGACGATATTATTTCATTTTTAAAAATGCGGGAAAAACAACGGGAAGAGGAGAAGAATAACCAAACTATTTTGTCCGAAACACCAGATATACAAAGACCAGCAGAAACCCCGGTACCAGATGAAATGAACGGACAACCAGGAGACAATGAATCAGCATCGGGACAAACCATGGTTCGAGAAGAGGCAGTTTTTATTTTTCGGGGGCGCGGGTACGGTCATGGGGTCGGTCTTTCCCAGTGGGGAGCCCGGGGTATGGCTCTTCAGGGATATCGCTATCAAGACATCCTTCTTCACTATTTCCCCGGATGTCAGGTGAAGAAGGCCCGTTTTAAATGATACGTACCGATGATTTTGACTTTTTCCTTCCCCCGGAACTGATTGCCCAGGAGCCATTCTCTCCCCGGGATCGTTGTCGGATGCTGGTGTTGGACCGTAAAAAACAGACGCTCGAGCATAAAACCTTTTCGGATATTGTTGACTATCTGGTTCCGGGAGATTGTCTGGTCCTCAATGATACCCGTGTTCTCCCCGCCCGTTTCTTAGGAATAAAAGAGGGGACCGGTGGGAAAGTGGAAATCCTCTTTGTAAGCAAGAAAGAGGGCGAGTGGGAATGCCTGTTGAATCATTCCCGACGGGTTAAAAGGGGAACCATCATTCGACTACCGGAACAACCCGACATCAACTGGGAAATCCTGGACCGCGATTCGGAAACCTGGCTTCTTCACCCCTCTTTTCCCGAAGAGAGAGAAGAGGAGATTTTTTACCGTTATGGTAAGACTCCCACCCCTCCTTACATCAAGAAACGGGACGTGAAACCCGATGACTATCAAACGGTTTATGCCATTCATGATGGATCGGTGGCTGCTCCGACCGCCGGTTTACATTTCACGCCCGGGTTACTGGATGGCATCTGCCAGCGGGGAATACAGGTGACTACTCTTACCCTTCATGTGGGGATGGGGACTTTTCTTCCGGTGAAATCACCGTACCTAGAAGGACACATCATGCATACGGAACGATTCGTCATCGGTGCATTGTCTGCTCAGTTGATCCGGGAAGCGAAAAAAAAAGGGCAGCGAATCATAGCGGTGGGGACTACCGTGGTCCGGGTTCTGGAAACACTCCGGCAGCGGTGGGGGGAAGTCCGGGAAGGAGAAGGAACGACCGATATTTTCATCTCTCCAGGATTTCAATTCCAGGTCATCGATGCTCTCATCACCAACTTCCATGTCCCTCGCTCCACGCTTTTCATGCTGGTTTGTGCCTTCGGAACCACCGAATTCCTCAAGAAAGCGTATTGGGAAGCGGTACAGGAACGTTACCGATTTTATAGTTTTGGTGATGCCACATTTATCTACTGATAAAAAATGGGGCACAGGTGAGAGAGAAAGATGGGAACATTTCAATTGATACGATGTGATGAACGCTCCCGGGCACGAGTTGGGATCTTAACGACTCCTCATAATCAAATCCCAACCCCAGTTTTCATGCCGGTGGGGACCCAGGGGACGGTGAAGGGCCTGGCACCGGATCGACTGAAGGGAATGGGAGTCACGGTTCTGCTCGGAAATTCTTATCATCTTCATCTTCGTCCCGGTGAACAGTTGATTCGGGAAGCGGGTGGTCTCCACCGTTTTATGTCCTGGGATGGTTCCATTCTCACCGATTGTGGGGGGTTCCAGGTTTTCAGTTTGAGTAAGCTGGTCCGCATCGAAGAAGAGGGAGTGACCTTTCGTTCTCACTTAGATGGCTCACTCCACCGATTCACTCCCGAAGTATCCATGCAGATCCAGAACGATATTGGATCCGACATCGTGATGGCTCTGGATCAATGTGTGGGATACCCAACCTCGGAATTTCAACAAAAATCGGCCATGTTACGGACCCTTTCCTGGGCAAAAAGGTGCCGGGACTTTTTTCACTCCAAAGAACAACAGCTCTTTGGGATTGTACAGGGGGGAATGATCCCGGAGTTCCGGCAATACAGCGCCGAAAAAACTGTGGAAATCGGCTTCGACGGCTTTGCCATTGGCGGTTTGAGTGTGGGAGAGCCTAAACCGATGATGTACGAAATGATCGATGCCACTGTCCCTTTCCTTCCGGAAAATCAACCTCGTTACCTCATGGGAGTAGGGGCACCGGAAAGCATCATCGAGGGAGTGAGGAGGGGGATCGACATGTTCGATTGTGTTCTCCCCACCCGAAACGCCCGGAATGCCTGCCTTTTCACCGAGAATGGAAAAATGAACATCGATACGGCCCAATATGCTCATGATTTTCGACCTCCCGATCCCAACTGTGGGTGCATGACGTGTCGGTCGTTTACCCGGGCGTATCTCCGGCATCTTTTTAAAGCTGGTGAAATCTTAGCGGCAGAACTGGCTACTATACATAATGTTTTTTTTATGATAGATTTAATGAATCATTTACGTAGCGCCATTTTAAACGGTTATTTTGATGATTTTTCGCAAGAATTCATGGCTCGCTACCAGGGAAAAGT
>JAPLGF010000292.1 GCA_026390275.1 Candidatus Atribacteria bacterium | reverse complement strand
TCTTCTTGTTTCCCTTCTTTCCCTTTTCCCGGGTCGGTCAAAACGGGACAAATCGTCATTCATGCTTCTCCTTCCTTACTTCGAAAATCGGCAATTCCAGCGGGATCATACCGATCAGCTTCTGGGAATTGAATCACCCTCTTGGCGAGACTTTCTCCCTCGTCTCCTGGATTACGCTGTCTTTCATGGATTTCTTCACCGGTCTGAACGAACAGTACATGAACAGGTTCTTTTCCGCTTGGGACGTACTCACCGTCCGGTGGTTTGCTCTGATATCGTTGACGGAAAGATCACCAGACGTCATTCAAAGGATCTCCAACGGGAAATACTTGCAGTCACTGCCTCTTTGCAGATGTGGGGAATCCGACCGGGAGACCGGGTAGCCCTGATCGGTGGTAACAGTACCCGGTATCTCACCGTGGATGTTGCGATCGGTTTGGCTGGCGGAGTGAGTGTTCCCCTCTACCTCACCAGCCCGTGGGAAGAGATTGATGTCCTTCTTTCTGCCAGTGGAGCCAGATTCCTGTTCATGGGAGACCGGAATCATTTCCCTCAGGGGAGGGAAATGAGGAATGACCTACCGGTGGTGTTTTTTGGCCGAGGTTCGATCCCTCCTGGACTGACAGGGAAAGTCATATCCTGGGAGGAATTCTTGGATCTGGGGAAGGGGAATTCGGAAGTTGTCAGTTCACCGGCGGAGTTTGGGGATATTGCCACCATCCGGTATTCTTCTGGGACCACTGGTGAACCCAAAGGAGTGATGTTTCGCCATCATCAACTCCGCTGGATGGCGGAAACCATCGCCGCCCTTCCCCCCTGGAAAGTCCGTAACCACCCGGTATTCTATCTCTCCTTCCTTCCTTTGAACCATGTGGTGGAAGGTATCCTGGGAGCCTATTCTCCTTTCTATGCCCCCGCTCCGGTGAATCTTTTCTTTCTGGAAGATCTCCATGACCTGATCCGGGCCCTCCCCCAGGTTCGACCAACTCTTTTCTTCTCGGTTCCTCGTTTTTATGAAAAATGGTGGGAGATCATTCAAAAAAAATTGGTAACGAACTGGTTTCTTCGATTCCAGCCGGGCGTTGTCAGACAGCTTCTCGCTCTTTTTATCCGATGGTTCGCTCTGAGAAAAGCTGGCCTGGATCGATGTGTTCAATTTATCGCCGGGTCTGCTCCCTTCCGCGAAGACCTTCTCCAGAACTTCCATGCCTTGGGGATTGAGATACATAACGCCTATGGACTCACTGAGGCTCCCCTCCTCACTATTAACCGGGTGGATCGAAACCGGATCGGAACCGTGGGGGAACCACTACCGGAAACCGAGATCAGTATTGCTGCTGATGGGGAAATTCGGGGCCGTGGGCCTCAAGTGACCACGGGATATTTTGGCCAGGAAGGAGATTCGTGCTTGCGGGACGGATGGCTTCTCACCGGGGATATAGGAAACCTGACCGATGAAGGGTTTTTGGTGATCACCGGTCGAAAAAAAGACCTCCTGATCACCTCCTACGGGAAGAACATTTATCCTATGAAGATCGAATCAATGCTTCGGGCTCTTCCGGGAGTTGCTGAAGGCATATTGGTGGGGGAGGGGAAGCCCTACTGTGTGGCGCTGCTCTGGGTGGATAACCCCGATCTTGATCCCACCTGGAAGGATAACCTGGAACGACTGATACCCGATATCAATGCTGGTCTTTCCTGTCCGGAGCAGGTGAAACGCTGGGCAGTTCTCTCTTCTCCTCTGTCTATTGAGAAAGGGGAACTCACCGCCAACCTCAAGCTGAAGCGTTCCGTGATTCTCACCCGGTACCGTCCGGTGATTGAAGCTTTATATGAAGAAAGGGAAGTTGCTGATAATGTCCTTTTCCTCGGAAAAATACCCGATGAGTATCTGGGGAAAATATGGATACTCTTCGTCAACGTCTGTACCAGGGAGCCTATCAATGGGGGAGAGAGCTTCGCCATCACTTTCATCTTCGTACTCCAGAAGAAGGGATGTCTCTTTGCCGCATTTTTTACCGGGTCATTGGTATTGACTTCCATTTCCTTTTTTCCGGCGAGATTCTCATCGAACAGTGCTTTTTCAGTGCCTATTATTCACCAGATGTTTGTTCCCTCATCTCTTTCCTGGATCAGGGCTTGATCGAGGGAATCTGCGGAAACGGTGAGTTCTATTTTATAGAGCGAATAACAGAAGGAAAACCATGCTGTCGTGCCAGGTATGTGCGTGGGAGCAATGATGAGTAATAAGTGAAACTATTTTCTGGTTACATTTTTGGAGGATGTCTTTTATGAAGCGGGTCATAGTGGTCGGGAGTGGAGCGGGGGGAGCAACGGTGGCGAAAGAGCTGGCAGGGAAATTTGCTGTCACTCTTTTGGAGGCAGGAAGGGAGTTTCGTCCATTTTCCCTGCCCCTTTCCACTGCCTGGACTATAAAAAGGACCGGCATTCTCTTTGATGAGCGAATCATTCAATTCTTCTTTCCTGCCATGAAAGTGAGGAGGGTAGGAGAGGGGATGATGGTGGTGAATGGAAGGGGAGTGGGAGGAACCACGACACTCAGTACCGGGAATGCCCTACGGGTGGACGAGGACCTCCGGGAGATGGGAATTGACTTGGATGAGGAGTTTGATGAACTCACCCGGGAGATACCGATCACGGATAGTCATCAGAGACTCTGGCGGAAAAATACCCGGCGACTCTTTGATCTTTCTCAACAAATGGGACTCAATCCCATGCCGATGCCCAAGATGGGTCATTATGAACATTGTGCGAACTGTGGGCGGTGTGTACTGGGATGTCCCCGGGGAGTGAAGTGGGACAGCCGGGAATTTGTCCGAAAGGCAGTGGGGAAAGGAGCTCTTCTCCAGACTGGTGGGACGGTGGAAAAAGTCCTCATTCGGGAAGGGGAAGTGACGGGAGTGAAGGTTCGATGGGAATGGGGACCAGAATTCGTCCCGGCGGATCTGGTGGTGCTCGCAGCCGGAGGCCTGGGTACCCCAGCCATCTTACAACGATCTGGTATCTCCACCGTTCCCCGTCTCTTTGTGGACCCGGTGCTCTGTGTGGCTGTGGAATGGGAAGGAGTCCACCAGAGTACGGAAATCCCCATGCCCTTCGTTATTCAGCGGGAACACTATATCTTTTCCCCGTATTTCGACTTCCTGAGTTTCTTTTTTAACCGGCGATGGCGATCCCGACCGGAGAATATCTTGGGACTCATGATCAAAATTGCCGATTCCAATTCTGGTTTTGTTTCCGGATCTCACATTTCTAAAACTCTCACGATCGAGGACCATGCCCGGCTCCAAGAGGGGGTGGAGCTCTGTAACGAAATACTTCTCCGATTCGGTGCGAAAAAGGAAAATATTTTTCTCGGTACTCTCAATGCTGGCCACCCCGGAGGAATGCTTCCCCTCACCATAAACGAATCGCAAACCCTGCATTCTCCTTTTCTCCCTCCCAACCTCTATGTAGCTGATGCCACTCTGTTTCCCCGATCTTTAGGTAATCCCCCTATTCTCACCATCATGGCATTAGCAAAACGGGTGAGTTTCCTCATTCAAAAAAAATTATGCTGATCTGGGGGTGGGGTTTATCTCATGATCACGATTAAGGGAATTTATTTTTTGACGGGGTCCTCTTTTTTGTTACAAGATATGGAAAAACTTTACCTGGAAGGAGGGTTGTTGAATTACGCGAACCCCATGGGTGCACTCTGCATATGGTGTCAAACCAGTTCGGGTTCCGGTCGACCCTGTCCTCGCTATCGCCAATCGTTTCGCGGTTTACAAACATTTTCCATTGTGATATAAGAAAACAACTCAGACAGTGCATTTTCACAACATCACCTATATTTCACAACGAATCTACTCCTTCCACATCAAAGATCATCTCGTCTGATCATGATTAAAAATTTGTTATTTCAATTTTTCCGCTCACTTTTTTCATTGACATTCTGATTAAGGTGATGGGAGAGGAGGTGAGGGATGAGTTTAACAGAATAAACCTGGGCATTTGAGCTATTTGTCAAATCCAACCAATTCAAGGAGGGAAAAACATGAAAAAGAATCTTTTTATTCTTCTTACCGCTACACTTTTGTTTGTTTTCTGCTTTTCATTTAATGCTTACTCTGAAGAGAAAAAAATCGCTTTGGGGTTAGCAATACCCTATATTGGACAGGAATTTTGGGCGGTTGTTCAAAAAGGAGCGGAAGAAACTGCAGCCAAGATGCCCAATGTTGAATTAACCGTAGTCCAATCCCATCAGTCTCCGACCAAGCAACTTTCCCAAATCGAAGCTTTTATTGCTGCCAAAGTTAATGCCATACTCTTACCGCCAGCTGATCCCTCTGCCCTGGTACCGGCGGTCGAGGAAGCCAATAAACAGGGAATCCCGGTTATCGGTGTCGATACCGCTGTTGTGGGGGGGAAACTGACCAGCTTTATTGCCAGCAATAACATCACTGTGGGTGAAATCGCCGGTAAATATATTGCCGATCGTTTGAAGGGGAAAGGGAAAATTATCGTAATCGGTTATCCGCAACATACCGCCACTCGTCAACGTGTCGAAGGGTTGAAAAATGTACTAAAGAACTTTCCTGATATTCAGATTATTGCCGAAGAAGTGGGCAAGCTGCCTCCGGATACCCAGGCACAAGCGGAAAATATTTTAACCGCTTACAAGCAATTTGATGCTCTTTTTGCCGTGGCCGACGTACTCACTCTCCCATTCTGGAAAGTGGCAAAAGATTTGGGCCGGAATAAAGAGATCTTTTTCGTGGGGGTTGATGCCACGGGAGAAGCTCTGGCAGCAATAGAGGAAAATAGTGGATATGCGGCGTCCGTTGCCCAGCAACCCTATCAGATGGGGGCATTGGCCGTGGAGACGGCAGTCAAAGTGGTGAAGGGTGAAAAGGTGGAGAGCTTCACCGAAGTACCGGTGGTGCTCGTTACCTTCGATAACCTGAAGGATTTTAAGAAATAAAAAAAGCATCATATCACCTCACCGGATACCGATTCCAATGTAATTGTCTCTCTCATTGCCGGTATCCGGTCATTTTCTATAGAGTCAGGTCGGTTTCATTCCCTTTTTTTCTCATCTGTTTTCATTTGTAACCTCCATTTTTTATCTTCGTTTTTTTTGAATCGTTATTTTTTGAGTGCAGAAAAGGACATATTGTACAATCAGAACAAAAGCGGTTCTCCTTCTTATCTGTCACAATGGTTGATATTTTCGGGTTCTATTGGGGAAAGGGGAACACAATGAAAGAGAAAACCACCACCGGAATACCTGAATACAGTCACATCCCACCCGAAAGATTGGTGAAACGAGTAAAAATCATTTCCAAAATTCAGGGCAATATGATATTGAGTTTAGCGATCATTATCCTATCCATCTTTTTAAGTTTTAAGACTGAGGGATTTTTTACCACCTATAATTTAATTAATGTATTACGTCAAATTTCCCTCACCAGTTTGATGGCCATTGGTTTTGGTATTGTCGTGATTACCGGCGGGATGGATATTTCCATGGGAAATGTTGCTGCCATGGTGGGGATGACGGTTGCCGGGCTGTTTGCCATCATGAAAGTGAACCTTTTTGTTTCCCTGGTTATATCACTCGCATTAGGACTAGGAATTGGGTTGCTCAATGGTGCGGTTATCGCCTATCTGGGAGTTCCCCCCTTTATTGCTACCCTGGCCATGATGTTCATTTCTCAGGGAATTACCTTTGAATTTACCCAGGGTTATCCCATCTATGAAGGATTAACCTCAAATTTTCTTTATATCGGGCAGGGGTACATTGGGCCTTTGCCAGTACCTGTCATCATTATGATTGCGATGTTTATCCTGGCCCATTTTTTTCTTAATAATACCGTTTTAGGACAGCACATCTATTCCATTGGAGGCAATGAAAACGCGGCGCGAGTGACGG
This sequence comes from Candidatus Atribacteria bacterium, assembly GCA_026390275.1. Taxonomy (GTDB): domain Bacteria; phylum Atribacterota; class Atribacteria; order Atribacterales; family Atribacteraceae; genus JAPLGF01. The sequence goes on along the minus strand of JAPLGF010000292.1, from coordinate 3,648 downwards.
GAGTGAATGTAAGCCGGGTAAAATTGATCACCTATGGGATTTCTGGTTTTTTCGCCGCCCTCACCGGGGTGGTTATGACTGCTCGGTTGGGATCGGCACAGCCGGCAGCAGCAGGGATGGACTTCTTTTTAACAGCTGCCACGGCTGCTGTTCTGGGAGGGACAGAATTATCGGGCGGAGTGGGTAATATGCTTGGTATTCTCCTGGGAGCACTATTTCTGGGGATCTTAAACAATGGTCTCACGCTTCTGAAAATATCTGCCTATTTCCAGTGGATCGTCACCGGTATTCTTCTGATCCTGGCTATCGTGTGGCATACTACGCAAAAGTCAGCGAGTGGAGGTAAATATTGATCGCTATGGATATCCGAATTGACATACCGGATCATCAACCACAACCACTTCAACCGATTTTACGAATGGTGAATATTTCCAAGAATTTCGGAGCAGTTCAGGCTTTGAAGAATGTGGATCTCGAACTGTATCACGCAGAAATTTTGGGATTAGTCGGTGACAATGCTGCCGGAAAGTCAACACTCATGAAAATTTTAGCCGGAGTCCTCAGGCCGGATACCGGTCAGATTTTTATTGAGGATAGACCAGAATCTTTCAAGTCTCCCCGGGATGCCAGGAGCATGGGCATCGAAATGGTCTACCAGGATTTCGCTCTCTGTAAAAATATGTGGATTGCGGGCAATGTTTTTATGGCCAGGGAAATTGTACGTGAAATCATAGGGAGAACTTTCAGTGTCCTGGATAAAAAGCAGATGGCTGACCGATCACGAAAGATTTTAGAAGAACAGAAAGTTAGTATTGGTTCATGCAAAAAAAGAGCCGGGGAGTTGTCCGGTGGTCAGCAGCAATCAGTAGCCATCGCACGCGCTTTGGGATTTAATGCCAGAATTGTCATTATGGATGAGCCAACGGCCAGTTTGGGAGTCAAACAGGCTTCCCGATTGCTGGAAATTGCTCAGAGCCTTCCTCAGAAAGGAATCTCAGCCATCTACATCAGCCATCGCATGCAGGACATTTTTTCCATCTGTCATCGGGTGATGGTACACAAGACTGGTGAGAAAGTGGGTGATTTTCGCATCAAAGAAGTATCCGTCGATGAGATAGTGAGGTTGATGATATTGGGAAAACAGGGAAATGGGGTGGAAACAAATTCCATCAGATAACCATGATGTGAGCTGCATGGACGATGCTGCCCTGGGACTGGAACCGTTAAACCGCTACGAAAATTTTTTCGTCAACACCGCACCCGATGCCGACACCCTGTCCAGACAAGGACTGGATTTCATTAAAAAGAAAGAATTCGAATTACGATCCGAAAGGGGAGAGAGATGAACCATGATTGATTCATGTAGAATATCGACGAATTTAAGCCCTTTTATCAAACGGTGTGACCGTTTTGTCACCGCCGGGTATAACCAGGAGGTGAGCCTGGAAGAAGCTATTCTCTCCGCTGGGAAGATTTCCGGGCTTGATGGACTGGAATTTTTATATCCCGTTCAATTTACTGAACCGGAAAAAGTAAAAGAGATCATGACGGAGGTGGGTTTAAAAACCTCTTGTGTGCAGGTGGATATTTTTGGTGACCAATCCTGGAAATTCGGATCGTTGGCTTCTTCCGATAAAACCATTCGTACCCGGGCAATCGAAATTTCCCAACGCTGCATGGATATCGCCGCTGATCTGGGAGCCTTTCGTATTCTCCTGTGGTTAGGGCAAGATGGGTATGATTATCTCTTCCAGATCGACTACCGGTCAGCCTGGGATAATTTGGTCCATTCCTTACACGAAATCGCCAGCTACCGTTTAGATGTGAATGTGAGCATCGAATACAAAATACGTGAACCCCGGACTCACAGCCATATCGGAAACATGGGTACCGCTCTCTACGCCATCATGGATGCCGGTTTACCGAATATGGGAGTGGTCATCGATACCGGTCATTCGTTGATGGCCTATGAAAATTTAGCTGAGATGGCGACTATTGCCCTTCGTCGAAAGGCATTGCATGCCTTCCACCTCAATGATTGTTACCGCTATGCCGATGATGACCTGGTAATGGGAACGGTACACACCTGGGAATTTGTCGAGCTTTTGTACTGGATGAAACAGGAGAAATTCAGTGGTTGGTGGACGCTCGATACCTATCCCTACCGCGAGGATGGTATCAAGGTCATTGAGGAAAGCTTACGGATGTTCAATTCACTGCATAAAATCGCCCAAATTCTGGAACCGGAAAAAATCGCTCAGTGGCAACAAAAGAATGATGCATTGGCTGCACTCGAGTATGTCCGGAGCATGAGTCTTAAATAATATTATCCTCAAGGGGTATAAGGTTAGCATTGGTAACGTCATTCTTCGCTTCCTATTCTTTCTTAGAACGAAGAAATCAACGCACCATTCACTTCCGGGGAGTGAAACAGCGTACAAAACTTTGTTTTATTCATTAAGTGTGATAGAGTACCAACTATTATATTCATACACCCCATTAATACTGTAAACACCAAGTATAAACCAGGGAGGGATAGCGATGACTGAGGGACAGAAGAGAGAAAATAAGGTACGGTTTCAGGGCGAGATAAGCAAAGAACCACGGGTTTTCAAAGGGACCGAGGAACCGAAAAATTCCATTATTAAACTTTTTTTGAAAGGAGATACCAAGGCTGGTAATGTCTATATGACAGTAAAAATAGCAGGAACACTGGCGGAAAAGCTCCTAGATAAGGTCCCCACCTGGAAAGTAGGAGAAGAGATCATAGTAGAGGGAGAGTTAGACTGGGAATCCTTCGAAAAAGATGGAAAAAAACAATACAGTACCAGGATAAATGCCTTTCAAGTCTATCGTGTGGACTGAGAGAGAAAGAAGGGGAGAGGGAGATTGTGCCGAGAAGCACATCTCCCGTTCTCTTTAACCCTTTTTTCTCTCTCAGTCGGTTACAGAGAATTCGATCAAAAATCAGATAAAGAAGGAGGGTTCTTCATGAGAAGGAAAATGATCTTCGTTATTGTCCTCTTCTGTTTTCTCATTGGTTTCGCACCGCTTCTATCGGCCCAAAATCCCACCTTTATTGAATACATCCTCGATGCTTCCAGCAGCATGAAAGCCAAGCTTCCCGATGGAATGACAAAAATGGAAGCGGCCAAATCCGTTCTTCTCACTCTCATTGAACAGAGTCAGGATACTTCTGATCTCCAGGTTGCCCTGCGGGTTTATGGAGCGAAAACTGGAGATAAAGAGAAAGATAAGACCGTTTCCTGCCGCGATTCCGAGCTGGTAATACCGTTTGGTTCTCCGGATTTCGCACTTTTCAAAGACCACATTCAACCCCTTAAGGCTTCTGGTTATACCCCCATTGCCTCTTCGCTCCAAATGGCGGGCGATGATTTCCCTGGTGATATCGTGGGGAAAAAGATGATCGTTTTGATCAGTGATGGGAAAGAAACATGCGATGGTGATCCGGTCGCTTTAGCGAAAGCTCTGAAGGAAACCATCCAGGGCGCGCGAGGGGCGCGGGGGCCGCGCGGGCGCACGCGCGGTCCCGCTGTTTGAACCCGCAAGCGCTCCAAGCTCTGGCCGACGTGCGGCTGCAGTTTGCGGCCATGCTGGCGGACGCGCGCCTGGTGCCCGGCGCGGGCG
>JAPLGF010000335.1 GCA_026390275.1 Candidatus Atribacteria bacterium | reverse complement strand
CAGACCTTTATTCCGGACTTCATTCATGGTCGATTTCAGGGCCACCATCCCTGGCACCCCCAGTTGTTCATAAAATGCCATCTGGATTTTAACGATCCCCACCACATCAGCCACCGCTCGCAGGACCAGGTGGTTGAATTCTGCGACACAGAGAGCGAGAGCATCCAGGGTTTTCCCCTTTTCCCGGAACCATTTCTCTAATAAATAGGGCGGAAGCAATTCTAAATGAGGATCGAGACCCACTGCCAGTGGTCCTTTCTCCCGGATTTTTTGGGAAACCAGATCGGCAAAGTTCATTCTCCAATGATGCTCCTTTCGCTCATGACCATTTTTCCCCCCACCATGGTATACACCGGCCATCCCCGCAGAGTCCATCCATCAAAGGGACAGTTTTTCCCCCGGGACTCGAAAGATGTCACATCCACATCCCATTCTGTCCCCGGGTCAACGATGGTTACATCGGCGTCCTTCCCTTCCTCAATGCTTCCTTTGTTAAAAAGATGGAGAAAGCGGTCGGGGGTATCACTCAAAGCTCTCCACAAACCGGGCCAGTCCAAGGTTTCATCGTCCAACAAGGCTTTCACCAAAAGGGGACAGGTGATTTCTAAGTTGGAAATTCCAAAGGGAGCTTCGGTGAAATCTCCTTCTTTCTCCTCCCGGGTATGGGGCGCATGATCGGAAGCAAGTATCCCGATCACCCCGGTTCGCAGGCCGTCTTTGAGGGCGATGATATCCGACTTTTCCCGCAGGGGAGGTTTCACTTTAGCAAGTGTTCCCTTTTCTCGCACCACTTCGTCGGTAAGCAGGAGATGATGGGGCGTCACATCAGCGCTCACGAGAGCTCCTTTCTTTTGAAACCAGGTGAGTAACTCCACCGAAAAAGCCGTGGAAAGATGGGTGAAATGAGTTCTCGCCCCGGTGGAAAGAGCCAGAACCAGGTCTCTTGCCATGATGGAATCTTCAGCCACCCGGGGTATGGGCTTCAGGCCCATCTGCACGGCTACCGGCCCATCGTGGACTTGCCCCTCTCCGGAAAGCCGTCCATCTTCCTCATGAAGGAGACCGGGGAGGTCAAAATACCGGGCATAGGTCCTGGCCTGGTAGAGAACCCGGCTGTCGGTCACACCCTGTCCATCATCGCTGAGTACCACTGCCCCCGCTTCTTTCAGGAACCCAAATTCCGTCATGGCTTTTCCTTCCAATCCCCTGGTGATGGCGGCGGCAGGAAAGATATGAACTCGCCCTACCTCCTGAATTCGAGCCCGGAGGGCACGCAGTACCAGGGGAGAATCGAGCGGGGGTTTGGTGTTCGCCAGGCAAACAACAGAGGTGAATCCCCCCTTCGCTGCTGCCCGGGAACCGCTGTACAGGTCTTCTTTCCACTCTTCCCCCGGTTCCCGGAGATGGACATGGAGATTGATGAAACCCGGTCCTACCAGGAGTCCCGATGCATTGATCACCTGCGCTGCCGGATCGGCCATTCCCGGACCCACCCGCCGAATCACCCCATCCTCGGTCAGGACATCTGTTTCACTCCACGTTCCCTTCTTGGGGTCCACCAGCGTCCCATTTTTTATCAGAATTTTCTTCATGACTCTTTTCCCTCCTGAAGCAGGGTTTCCAGAACCGCCATGCGTACCGCCAGCCCACAACTCACCTGTTCTTCAATCAGCGACCGTTCATCTTCCACCAAGCAGGAAGCAATTTCCATTCCCCGATTGACCGGTCCGGGATGCATGATCTTTTTATTCTTCCCCCATCGATCCATCGCATTGGAATTCAGGCCGAAATACCGGGCATATTCCTGCCCACTGGGAAAGTAGCCCGCTTCCTGGCGTTCTTTTTGAATACGGAGAAGGTAAATAATGTCCGCCCTCTCCATGGCCTCTTCCACCGGATAGATCACTTCTCCCCCCAGGACCTCAACTCCCCGGGGGATGAGCGTTGGCGGACCGGAAAAAATAACCGTACTTCCAAGTTTCTGCAACCCGATACTCAAAGAACGCGCCACCCGGCTATGCAGGATATCACCAATAATGGCCACCGTCAGATGGGAAAAATCGACCCCGGATCGCTGCATGGCCAGGAGATCCAGGAGGGCCTGGGTGGGATGTTCTCGTATCCCGTCCCCGGCGTTGATGATATGAAAGGGGAGAAATTGGGAAAGATAGAACGGAATGCCACTGGAGCGGTGACGGACCACCATGGCATCGACCTTCATGCGGGAGAGCGTCCGAACCGTATCACGCAGGCTCTCCCCTTTCTGAACACTACTGGCATCGGTGGTAAAGTTGATGACCTCCATTCCTAAAAGCTTCCCGGCCATTTCGAAGGATACTCGGGTCCGGGTACTCGATTCAAAAAACATATTGATCAAAAAATACCCCTGGAGAACGTTTTCTCCTTTGGGTGATCGTTCTAAGTAATCCCGGTAGGCATTTCCCTTTTCTAAAAGATACCCGATGTCCTCTCGACTGAGACTCTCCATTCCCAACAGATGCTTGTGTTTCCACATCACCAACCCCGGACCTCCTGCTTTCCAGACTCGAGATCAAATCACTACATCTGCCTGTGCGTCGCACGCAGACAGGTCAGTTTCTGGCACCCCCGAGGAAATCATCGTTTCCCCCGGGTTCCTGGCAAAAAAAAGTCCATCTCTCCCGTTTTCCGGGAAAAATGGACCGTGAGTACCAACCATCCATGAAAACATTTTTGTTTCTTCTCATTCGTCAACCCTGAATTAGGATACTCATTCCCCAAAATGCTGTCAACCAGCTTCCACCAGTTTTCGAAACGCCTGCCTGTGCGTCGCACGCAGACAGGGGCAATGGCCAGTCGTCCCTTCGCCACTATACTCTCCACCCGGATATCCCCACCGGGAGCCAGCACCAGGTATCGGGCAATGGCCAGTCGTCCCAGCCCGCATCCTCCCCTCTCGCGATTCCGGGCTTCATCGACCCGGCACCCGAAAACATTGTTGAGTTGGGGAGTCGTGGAGAGGAAGTTTATAAGGAGGGGGGGTCCTTGACTTGTCAGGACGAAGAACTGATGTTACTCTGAAAAAAAGAGAATGGTCAAGGAAAGGAGAAATGAACATGGCTCTTTTTCTGGGAATAGATTTGGGAACACAGAGCGTCAAAGTGGCAGTGTTTGATGAGGAGGGACGTTTCCTCTCCTGTACCAGCCGGGAGTACCCGATACTCACCCCACAGACTGGGTATGCCGAACAGGAACCCGATATCTGGTGGGAAAAAACGGTGGATGCCGTTCGGGAAGGGATGGAGACCCTCCCGGAGAAAAATGTCCGGGCTATTAGTTTCTCCGGACAGATGCATGGGATGGTTCTCTTGGATGAGACCCTCCGACCGCTCTGTCCTTCGATCATCTGGTGTGATCAGAGAAGTTTCCGGGAAGTGGAAGATATCCGGGAACGGTTGGGTCATCGACTGGCAGAACTTGCCGGGAGTGATATCTTTACTGGCTTCATGGCGGCTTCGTTCCTCTGGGTTAAGAACCACCGTCCGGAAGTGTATCGCAAAATCCGCTGGTGCATGCTTCCCAAGGACTATCTGAAAATCAAAATGGGGCTGGCACCCTCCTCCGATGTCGCCGACGCCTCCGACACTCTCCTCTTCGATATCAACACCCGTCACTGGTCAGAGGAGATCATTGAAGCCCTGGAATTGGACCCTTCTTTCTTCCCTCCCCTCCACGAGTCAAGCGACGTGATCGGTGTCCTCTCCCAAAAAACAAAAGAAGAACTTGGTATCATGGGAGAAGCCCTGGTCATCGCCGGTGCCGGCGATCAGCACTGCGCTGCCCTGGGCAACGGTTTATCCCAGGAAGGTGATACCCTGATCACCATCGGGACGGGGGGACAGGTCTTCACTTCCATCTCCACTCCGGTCAAAGATCCTGATCTCCGCATCCACACCTTCTGTCATGCCATCCCCCACACCTGGCACCTTTTGGGAGCCTCACTCTGTGCTGGCCTGTCTCTAAGCTGGTTCAAGAAATCAGTCCTGGACCAGGCCAACCATCCTTTTCACTATTCCGAGCTGGATCAGGAAGCTGAGAAAGTCCCCGCCGGCGGTGACGGACTCCTTTTTCTCCCCTACCTCATCGGAGAACGGACTCCCTACAAAGACTCCTTCGCCCGGGGAGCATTCCTGAACCTTCACCTCACCCACCAGCGGGGTCACTTCATACGTGCCATCATGGAGGGGGTGGGATTTGCCCTCAACAACTCCGTAGACATCTTCCGGAGCTTGGGAGTAAGCGGGAAACGCTTCATTTTTGCGGGGGGAGGAGCAAAGAGCGAGCTCTGGAAACAAATCATCGCCTCCATTGTAGGTAACCCTCTCATCACTACCACTACCCGGGAGGAAGCGGCTACCGGAGCAGCCATCTTGGCGATGATGGGAAGTCACCACTTCCCATCTTTCGACGAAGCCATGAAAACCCTCATTCACTACCATGAACCAGTCTCTCCCGTAAAAGAATGGGAGAAAATCTACCAGGAACAATACCAGACCTTCCAGGCTCTTTATCCGGCCTTAAAACCCTTCTTTCCAAGAAATGATGCAGTTCTCGGTATGAAATTCAGGTCTTGAAATATCAGTTCCCGGTATGAAATTCACCTATCAAGACCTGACCCCGAGAACTGCGCTATATTGGCTGCCTGATGACGGTTTTCCATTTTGCCGGATCGGCTTTCCTGATATCACTTAAGTAGATTTCGTGATGTTTTCCAATTCGTTTGCCTCTGGAATCAATAAACCGATGCAGTTTCTCAATGGTCGGTCCTTCTTCTGAAAATGGACCTATGTGCAGAATTTGCGCGCATTTCCCCTCTGATAGTGCCTCGAAACGCAATCTTGAGATCGAAACCGGGTTTTTCTTTTTTCTCACATCCGAAATGGCGCTGTCGATCATTTCTTTCGTAACAAAGTCTGGCTGCATAATCATAAGCGTCCACTTCCAATTGGACTTATCTTCAACCGAGAATTTGGACATATCCTCTGCCCACCATAACCCTTCCAGGGGCATGACTCCGTAGTCAAGCGCCAAAGGACTCTTCTTGATCATGAACTTTACGGCATACGAAACCGCAAATAATGTCTCAACTGCATCGGAAAATACCTGAGACGTGTTAGGGTCCCCTTCACCGTCTATCATCAAGTAATTCATGGTTGGCACATCAACCTGAACCACCTCTTTTGCTGATGGCTGGTACAGATGCTTCAACTTCTTCTTGAGATCGATTTTTTCCATAAGCTCACCTCTTCATGTTTAAAGTCGGAGTCAAATCGCTGGTGGCGCAAGAGCTATTCAGCTTCTAAAGAACCCTCCTGTATTTTTTCCACTCACTTCCTGTCTTTCCGTTGATCTGTGTCCATTTGGTCGGATGGTCCGGTCGTTTCTGAAGAAATGATGTAAGCGAGGATAACCGAGTCCTTTTTTACGGCGAGGTGGTTCCGGTCGGGGGCGGGCCATTCGATGGTGACGATAAAGCTTTTTCCTTGGGAAACCAGTTGTTTGATAGGGGTGAATTCAATCGAACCTGAGGCTGGGTAGCCGATACCAACAGTATTTTCCGAGTATTTAGGACGAAATGTATTGACTAAGTGCAGAGTGGAACTCCCCAACTGGGTACCGTTGATGTCAGAAATTTTCACTTTTGGATTCGATGTAAATCCACTTCCGCCATTCACCTGATTGGTGACCAGCAACGAGAAATTCAAGGCGGCGGCTTTGACATTTATCGGCTGTTGGTCGAGCTGGAAGGTCCAAGAAGCACGATCACCATTGTTTCTTAACCAGGTCCAACCGTATATGGGACCGCTCCCTTCAAAGATAGAGGAAGAGGATTGAAGAGTGACGAAATTACCTTCTTGAAAATAGTTCGATCCATCAGTCCCTTCGCCCCCCTGATGGTCATTACCGTCATTTGTAGAGATTGGTGACAAAACAAATGCTACCTGATTATACTGATTTGGTCGGAGTATCACCGGTTTACTCTGGCTTTGATAGCCCTCGGCATTGACAGTAACGTTTGAGGAAAGCTCGCTCCCGCATCCCATGGTAATATTCGGTAGCCGATAATCGCCTTTATAGACCATAGGAACATGGGTGTTGGTATCTACAATCGTGACCTCGGCATTATCGATGGTTTCACCACTTCCGCTCGTCACCATAACCCTGATCGAAGATGATGGCGGCTGAGTAGCATTCAAAGTGAAATTTATATTGTTTACTTCATTGGCAGTAAGGTTGACCGTCTGGGTTTGGGGTTGGTAACCATCTTTTTCAGCGAGGAGAATGATCGGAATAAATTGGGTCGTCCCAGAAATGGTATTCAAGGGAACGTTTTCTAATAGAAAGCTGCCATCAGAACCAGCAGTCGATGTGTATTCGGTATTGGGGATATGAATGGTCGCTCCTGCGACCGGTTGGTTACATTCATCATGGATGGTTCCAGAGATAGAAGTGGTTTGAGTTATGATGATGTCGTTAGGACCAGTACCGGGTGGGAGAACTGGATCGCGGGTGACAGTTATCCAGATTTCTGCACGATCTTGGCCATCAGAGTTTTCCCCGCGAGCAAAAACCTGAGTCTCACGACCGCTGGCAACAGCAGTGACATCACCGGTTACCCTCCCATCAACCAGGTTATAGGTGAAATCAAGGTCCTTCCCTCCCCCTGGATCAATGTCAGCATGATCATCCGATGTCACTGTATCTTCATCCCATAGGCTGATTTCGACCGGAATATTCACATTTCTCGAGAAATACCAGATGGGGTAAAACCAGTTGTATTCAGAGAGAATGTTGGGATCAGCATCATCCCTTCCCTCAATGACACCGGAAGTTGGGAATTGACGGGTGCCAATTTTTACTTTCACATAAAAATCAGCTTCATCCGGACAGTCGAGATATTTACCGCATCTCGAACCGATGGCTTTCACTCGAGTGATTTTTAATGCCACTACGGTAAACATTTCGTTTTTCCAGTTTTCATAAAATCGCCGCATCAAACCAGCACAAAGCCGTTCAGCCAGCGGAATGATGATGTTGGCAACCGGGCGGAAATACTGGGGTCCAGAATCCTGATATTTTATATCATTGATATATGGTGCCGATTGTTGAGCGGTATAGACACAATAGTCGCTGGGATTCCAATCGGCGTGATAGATCCCGCCATAGGTCACATGAGCAATGGCTCCTTCATTGAGAGCGGTATCAACCGCATTTTCATATACCCCGTGGGTGGTTTTTTCCGAAGCATCGGCATTGACAGTGAGTTCTTCTCCCAAACGGTCCTGGTGCGCACCGATATTCGTAGCATGATGAGGAACGGCAAGGTCGGAGAGAACATGAAGGGCATACCCTAAATATTTCATAGCCATCGTTGGATTGTTGTCCCTCATTGCGCCGGCTGCCTGGGCATAATACCAGTTGCACATATCGGTAGCAGCGGCATGAGGACCACGCAGAGTGGATACTTTCCAGTCAAAAGATATTCCTTCAGCATTACTGTAGTCAGAGGTTAGATAGAAACCCTTTCCGGTCGAAGCTTCGTAAAAATGAGAAAAATAATTCCGCCCCAGGGTGACTCCCAAATAGCTAAAGGACCCCCCCTGATCCGCTTGGTAAGCTCCCTCATAAAGTTGCAATAAATATTGGTTGAATTGATTTGCCATGGCTCCATAGCCATCGTTTCTCAAGATATCGATCGCTTTCAGGATGATAGTGCCATGACCCCCGGGATTTTCTACCTGGGTATGGTTGTCATTAAAACTGGGTGGACTGTAAGAATAGGCTTGAGGAAGAAAGAACATAAATACCAATAGGAAAACGCTTATACCAAGATAAATAAAACGAGTTTGCAGAAATAAATCTCTTTTCACTTTCCCCCACCTCTCTTATTTACCATTATATATCATTCAACTCCATTTCTATCGGATATTAATGAACAATTCCACTTTCAGTGACGAGTGACGAGTAATCAGTGTAAAAAAGTTGTCATCCTGAGCGGTGCCTTCCCCGCGTGAGGATCTCATCTTTTAATCTTTTCCAACTCAACATTTAACATTTAATAAAAAGATGGGATTCTCACGTCGGCTGAAAAAACACCACCAGCCTCCTCATAATGACTAACTTTTTTCTTTCTCCCCATCGAAATAACTGATTGCCAGGCACCAAGGAAGGCCTTACTACGATGATTTTCTGCTGGCTATCAAGACGAGCATAGGCCCTCGCAAGAATTCACATCTGGCAAAAGCTGTCGTTGTTGATTGACGTAGAATTGCAGCCCCCACATCAATCGAAAAAACTGAGCCGCATCATCTTGAGATAATAGCATCTTCTTCCCTTTGCATTAAACGCGAACTTTTATCTTTTAGCGCGGCCAACAAAGCCATCACCGGGAGTCGGATTTATCGGCGATCCGGTGCATGGCATGGTTATCCGTTTTTCTTTGCAATATATTGCACCCCATCGATTTCCTTGAAGTCGGAATCTTGAGTCCATATGGTTGCTCCGCATGCCCGTGCGGTTGCTAAGATGATACTGTCAGCCATAGGCAGGTGATACTCAATACTCATTTGTGCCGCCAGGATGGAGATGTTTGACGTAAGGTCTATTACAGAACCCTGCTGCATAAGGGCTGCCGATTGAAGGGCATCGGATTCGTTGCGTTGGCGGAGAACCGCCTGGAAGACCTCATAGATGGTGATGGTAGGGACAATCAGATCTGCTGTTTCTAGAAGAGGGCGGGAAAAAGAGGAGGTGTTGGGACCATCCGAAAAGTATTCAAGCCAGCCGGAAGAATCTATTATGTTCATAATCTATCAGGTTCTCTTTCTACTGTGGTATCGATTCCTTTTAGAAAGCCTCTCATTTCCGAAAGTTTTCTTAGAGGGATCATCTCGATTCTGTTGCCATAGATGACCATTTGAACCTTTTGCCCTGGCGACAGCTTCAAGGCATCTCGAAGTTTCTTAGGAATCACAACTTGGAACTTTGGGGAAATCTTAACCGTTTCCATACCTAGCCTCCATCGATAGTAATCTTGTAATATCATAGCTGGCATCGTATGGCTGCACAAGTAGTCTTTCTATTGTCGGAGAACGGCTGCACGCCCGTGTTAGCCCGCTTTGTGTTTCTTGGTGAGTGCTTGTTGTATTCCCTGCCAGAGTGTAGGTGTTGACACAACCAACGTCCGAAGTCCTAGAATTGAAAAAGGAATCAAAACTATTATGTACCGATTAGCGTCAAAACGAATAAGAGTTACCATCTCCGCCATGTTATTCGGACAGGTGATGGGCAATCCGCCAATGAGTCTTGTGCCTTCCCCAACACAGTTATACATGATAGGCACTCTTACAAGAACTAAGGCAATCAAGGCTAATGAACTGATGCCTAGTATTTTGGTGTGTCGCTTATCGTCCAGAAAAAGACCGATGATGCCGAGCGATGCAAGCGTGGACCAAAATAGAATCCCAGACTGCGGGTTGAAAAGGTTAGCGTATATGTAGCCCAAATCAAGAGAAATCAGGTTGATGTCTCCCTTGAATAGTCCCAAATGAAACAGATTGCCGAACTGTGAAAGATTGTATAACAACAGAATAATAGTAGGCACCAAAGCACCCAGAACATAGTTTTTCAAAAATCCAAATTCCCTAATGACAACGAGCGAAACGAGTACGACCGTAGCGATAACAATAGTTTCGAAGCGAGTTAGCACCAAAAGCCCTACAAACAGACCCGACAAGAACTGTGGCGCAAACTTTCTTTCTAGAGAGCCCTTCACAAAAAAGTAACCGAATAAACAACTGACGCCAACGGCGGTTAGTGTGGCGTAGGCAGGCGTGTTGACGATGTTGTGCATAAAAACGACAGAAGTTATTGTAACCAGTGGGGCGAGGCTTGCGCCCAAAAAGGACTTGTTTTCCAGTGCCAGAGATTTCACAGCGAAAATCAAACCGATAAACAAAAGCGCATAGCCCGTAAAAAGCATAGAGGCAATAATCTTCCACTCAAACCAACTATCCTGTGTCTCAATGTAGAAATTCTTAAAGAATATATCCTTGAACAGGATAGGCTCACCAGGCAAAAGCATTCTCTCCGTTGGGGAGCTTGTAGTAGGAGAGACTTGTGCAAGATCAGAAGAAGTAACGATCTTTTCTGTTTGCACAAACGGTTCTAATAAAGACGAAATCAGATAGTAAGGTATCAGCGAAACAATAGGATAGCCAGGTGAACGCTGTTCAACAAAATGCAGATTCCTAACGATTGGATTGCCGCTATTTTGAGTAAGCCTTTGCACAATAGCGTAGTAGTCAATCGAGTCGGTCTGAATATTCGCCCTACTGGACGAAATAACAATTATCCCCAGGCAAATGGTCAAGGCGGCAAAAGCAAGACAGTCAAGAATGCGCAAGACTCTATTTATTTTGCTCGTTTTTTCTGCGACTGTAGTATTCATGCTGTTCGACACCATTGGTGGTAGATAGCGGGCTAACGGTATGCCTCCACCGGACGGCGAACCCCCCCCCTGCGGGTTCGCCGTCCGGTGGAGGCGCTGGTTGGGCTGGCTTGTTGCGCGCCCACCATTCCGTCCACTTCCCTTCGTCTTCCCCGAAGCCTTGGCCCGTGACCCATGCAAGAGCTTCCGAAGCACGGAGTCTCACCATCCGATCAGCATCTCGCAGGCCCGGGATGAGTAGGGCAACAGAATCCAGGTCCTTCAACACCGCGAGGCTCGTCATTGCTTCAGTTCTGATGTTAGCGTCCTGACTTTGTAGATCCGCTACGATCTTGTCCTTGTTCTTTCGGAGTGTCGCCTTGTCGGGCCGTCGCGATTGGGTTTGCATAAGGCGTTTCATGGACCATGGTTCCTGGAGCCACTGTTTCACGACAACACCAAGAACACCGCCAATGATGAGTACAGCGATCCATAGGAGTTTAGGAAATTGAACGTGCATCAGGCCCGGGAAAAATGCCTGAACGACAAACACGACCGCGATGAGGAAACATAGCGCACCTATGGCAAAAGCCCCTGTTTTGTCCATGCTGTTTTCTCCTCCTGTTGCGATTGCCCAACGTTTCGCTTCAGCCGCATTGTGGGTATCGAAGACTCCTTCGCGGGCAAGACTCGCCAGAATAACCAGAACCTTCGCTGGGGCGGAGCGGTAGCAACGTCGGCTACAAGCGGTTGTTCGGCGACCAATTTATTTCCAGAACTGCCACCATTTCTTCCGGTCTACTGCTGGTGGCAACATGTCCGTCTGCTTGGACGGGGCCTTGGCCGCGCTGGAAAGTTCTTCACTGCCGAAGATCACGACGAAGATCGCCATCTGCACTGGCAACGATCCCACTTTCGCTGCAAGAGTGCCTTCTTTTACAAACGTGGTACACCATCGCGTTTGCTCGGTTTGACGACGCGCCTCCATCCAGTTGGCGGCGGTTCTCATAGCGACATGGAGAAAACCCGAACCGTCGTGAGGTACGAACTCCCAGGATTTCTGAATTACTACGTCGTCCACGGAGAACATTATCGAACACAGTCGGTCGTCTGAGTCAACATAGGATCGGAGCACACGACTCGCCAAGTCACTTCATTCCGACTCCTGCATTTGCTCGTTGGTGAACAACCGGACCCACACAGAGGACGGCTTGAATACTCCGTCCTCGACCAAGGCCGGGCCTTTCTTTCCGGTTGCGCTTGACTTCGCAAGATGTGTCTTGGCTTCAGCCAGCGCCCATACGACCGCATCGTATTTCGGACCGGGCGAGTTGTAGCCAGAGATGGCTTGCTCGTAACGTTGAACCGCCTTGCGATAGTCTCTCTGTTTCATCGCGCGGTCACCGAGTTCTCGTTGGCCAAGGAAATCCTGATACGTGTTACTCATTTCATCTTCTCCATTGTCAGCTCGAACGTAAAACTTGTATTGCTTCTCGTATGTGACATCTGAGGGTGGTTTGCTGGCGAAATCCACCGTATAAGCCTGTGTTGTCGTCAGACGGCCAAGCGGTGCGAGTCCAATACCTCTCGGATCGAACAGTCACGTGTGACGCTTCGGCCACATTTGTTGCATCGCTCGGCCGCATGAGTGTCCTGATCTGAGCAGCACCATACGGGCAAAGCGTGGACCGAAACTCCCTGTCGTAACTTGATAACTTGGTGCCAGGCACCGATAACTTGCCAGGCACCGATAACTTGATAACTTGATAACTTTAAGCTTAAACTACTTCAGACGTGTTGAAGGTTCGTCTGGGCCAAGTTAAAAAGATCTATAAATCCTAACATTATCAATGCCGATCTTGGCGTTATAGGAATTAAATCTCAATCTGCCGGAATCCGTGAAGCGATTCATACTTGTCCGTGCGAATATTTGTCGGTCATCACAAGTAGCGGATAGTAGGTCACCCCGCCGCACTATCTTGTAATGATGCCACTTACCCTTCTGCCACACCGACCCTTGCACCAGTTGTCTGTTTTGTGCACTACCGCCTATGTCCGAGCCTGACTGTGTGTTGTACCAGCCTCCGAAAATTATTGTGTAACCCTGCTGTGAGCTATTCCATAAGAAAACGTTAATTCCATTGGTTTCGGCCCAACCATCAAATTCTATTACGATATCTTCCATTAGTAAATCAAAATCTAGTGAAGCGGACAAGAAGTTTCCAGTATGCCACATTAAATATCCGCTTGCGATTTCTGGTTTGATTTCTGAAATCCTCCAATTACCGAATCCAACTGAGAAGTCTTCAAAGAAAGGAAGCTTGCCATGATCGGCGGGCGGAGGTGGAGGTTCACCTGGTCTGCCAGGTTTATCTGCCCAAGTAATACGACCATGACCGTTCGGCAGAGTACCCCTCCAAAATAATTCGAGCTGTAAGGGTACCCCAGCGTAGCTGACATCGATTGTTGTGGAAGCTCGTCCATCATAGAGTATGATCCATCCAGGTTTCCACGGATCTTTTGCCTGTATGACTACTCTCGTAATGTAAGGGATATCTTCTAGAGGAATTGTGATGGTGGCAGCTCCCGTCAAAAAAGCATAGTCAGCACTATAACCACGTGCTCTATCAACGATACCATAAGATTGACTCCCCGCCAATGCCATTGAAGTACAAGCGAGAAGAACTAAAACTCCCAACATGATCGTGGATTCTTTTAATATTTTCCGTCGGGTAAACATCTCTTGTCTCCTTTCTTTATGTATTTTTGTTGCACCATATAAGATGAAAGACTTAACGCCAAAACTAAGCCGCCGTCTACTCCGATCATAAACGGCAGGGCTATCCACGGTCGGCTTGAGTGGATTGTTATGTCATTTTTCACTTTGATGTGATGAAGGTTTAGGAAATTTTATCTGAAGAATGATATCCCCTGCCTCAGATTTGGATTTATTGAATGCCTTTTGAAGTGCAGAAATCCTCCTCTTGTAGGTTTCATTTTGTATTTTAAGTTCCGAAATCTTTATCTCAAATTTCGCTTTTTCCTTGATCGATTTAGTATGTTTCGCCTTCAATTGATTATCTTCTTCTATTATTCGACTTTGGCCATTTCATTGAGGGTTTCCACTTGAAAAGGTGGCCTGACCCGGTTACATTTGTGGTGTCTACGAGACAAACGTCTCCAACAAAGGACCGGGAGGCTACCATAATGATTCTATCAGAAGGGATGGAAACTGTCTTGAGTTCTTTTCGCCATCTTTTTACCACTCCCACCTGGGGGGATGTTCAGATTTTACTCATTGGCGCCATCCTCTGCCGGGGAAAAAGGACGGTCACCGCCGTACTGCGTACCATGGGACTCAAGCATGAACCCCATTTCACCAACTTTCACCGGGTCCTCAATCGCAACCGATGGTCACCCCTTTCCGCCTCCCGCCTCCGGTTTCATCTCCTCCTTGATCTGCTTCCATCTTCTCAATCG
>JAPLGF010000208.1 GCA_026390275.1 Candidatus Atribacteria bacterium | reverse complement strand
ATACTTTCCCTCGCTGTCTTTTTTGGAACGGGCCACTTCGAACATGTTCTGTAACCGGCTGTCACCTCTCAGCCACGGGAAGGAACTTAACACTTCGAGGACATGGACGATGTCATACCAGACCAATGGTACTTTGAGTTTCCGAAAATCCGTTCCCATATAAAACAGGTAGGGATGAAGATCCTGGCTTCTTTCCCACAGACGGAGGAGAACCTCAGCCCCAATGCGGCATGTCTCGCTCTGCCGGTATTCCTCCGTCAGAGAAAGGAGTTTCAACATCACTAAGGTGGCGTAGGGACAGGGGTCGTCCTTTCGGCCAGGTCCCCGGAATTTTCCTAATTCCGGGGAGACCATACACCACCATCCGTTGTCTCGAACCACACTCGCCAGATAATGGATACCCTTTTGAACCCGGTTATCCTGTCCCAGGCCGAGTTTAAAGAGAGAATAGAGAACCACGGGCGCATCACAGAGTGCCCATGCCCATTGATTTTCCCCCGTACCCCCATAATGGGGAGAAATATTCATGAGCACCTGAAATGGTCCCTGGAGAGATTGATGTTCCAAAATATGATTTACAATATATTCGACGTTCCCATCATCGGCATGAATCCCAAGATCAGCTACAAATGAGAGCTGGTGAATGGGATGACCGGCGCTTTTGTGGTTGTTCAAGAGAACATCAAATCCCTTACTGAGATCATGGAGGAGGGATTGGATCTGAGGATGGGATATCATTGCCTGGCGTACCTTTTGAACCTGAGGGTGGTTCTCAGGTTGATCCAGAAGATCCAGGCGGGTACGGTACTCCACCCACGGCGAACTACTCAGAAACCACTGGATGATTTCATCCATTTTGACCTTCACTCCTTCCTAAAAGTAATGTTGAGATGGGGAGTCGTTGAGTTGGAAACAATAAACGTCTTAAGATGCCATTGCGAGTTGACCAGTACCATCATGATGCCTCACATAAAAATCTTGATGAAATGGATTCGTTGCCTCAATTAAAATTCTATACCAAACTCCATTTCGTTACCTCCTGTCTTTACAAATCACCTGGAGGGAGGATAGTTAACGTCAAGATATTTAGCTGAGGCAACGATAGGAGTTCATCAAGATTTTAGATGATTCAATTCGCTTTCTTGACACGCCACTCACTCTTCCCTATACTTCTACATCAGAAAAGCAAGTTCTTATCAAACCCGGTAGAGAAAAGGAAACTGTCCCGAGACGTCGCCGCAACGCTTTGCGACGAAAGTACCCCCATAAAACCGAAGGAGGTCTCAGTTATGAAGCGGAAAATTCTCTATGTTATTTTATGCTGGTTCACGATCGGATGTATCGCCCTGCCGGCCTGGTCCGCCGACCCGGCCATCAAAACAAAGACACCGACACTCCGCTTGCTCACCGAGGATTATCCCCCGATCACCTTCCAGAAAGATGGGAAAGTGACCGGCTATGCCACGGAGATCGTGGAAACCCTGATGAAACGCCTCCAGGTCCAGGGTCAGATCGAACTGATGGCCTGGGGTGACGCTTACCAAATCGCCGCGTCGACGCCGAACGTGGTCCTGTTCTCAACGACCCGGACGCCCGAGCGGGAAAAGCTCTTCACCTGGATCGGCCCAATCGGTAGTTACAACGATGCCCTGTACGCCAGGAAGGGCGCCGGTCTTAAAATCGCCAGCCTGGAAGACGCCAGAGCTCTCAGGAAAATCGGAACCGTTCGGGGATGGTTCTCCGAGCAATTCCTCCGGGAGAAGGGATTCGAAAACCTGGTGAGTGTGGATCAGCCAACGGAGAACGTGAAAAAATTGTTGGTCTGTGAAATCGATCTGTGCGCCTTCACGGACATAACGGCGCCGGACATCGTCAAGCAAGCGGGCTTTCGGATGGAGGACCTGGAGAAGGTCTATGTCATCCAATCCTATGACTATTTCATCACTCTTTCCCAGGGGACGCCGGAGGAGACCATCTTGGCTTGGGAAAAGGCTTTTGACCAGATGAAAGCAGACGGCTCCCTCAGAAAGATTCAGGAAAAGTGGTTTCCCCAGTTCTACCCGGAAAATACCGTGAATCGTGAGTCGTGAGTCGTGAGTCGCGTGAAAATGTGGAATTGTGGAATTGGGCCAAAACCGTGAGTCGTGCAAAAACCGTGAATCGTGAATCGTGAATAGTTTAAGGAAATGAACCAAGAAACAAAGATCAGTCATTTTCATTTCTTTTCCCAATTGCAGAGGGGGCATCATTTGACAAAACTGATAAATGGTGATAGCATATTGACACCACGGATTCTGAGAAATTGGAAAGTCGGTGGAGTTGTAGGTGGTTTTTCTCCCGCAGGGGAGAAAAAACGGGCCCTCCTTTCCGCAGGGACGGGAGAACGATCAACTCTTTAGCTTCTTGAGGGTCAAGAAAATGATTCGAGACTCTTGGGAAGATGAACGGCTGGCTGGATGGTTTGTTAGGATCCGTGGTTTTTTTATTTCCCTTCTTTTCTTCTTGCGTTTTGCCACCAAAGAGGTCGAGAAGTCACAATGACTCTCTTCATCTCACCGAGTAGCTATCGCCCCCCATTCGATTTCCTTCTTTAAGATTTCCGTGTCCGGAAGATAGAGTAGGTATGTGGGTCCCTTTCAGGGTGATTCGCTTCTGATGAGTAATGAAGGGAAAAGGTGAAATAATTGGGGCTCGGGAAATCGGGAAGAGGGTCCACATCTTCTCAACGTATTTCCGGAATAGAACAGTAATGAAATTTCTTAAATTGATATAATATAGGTGAATAATATCTATTTGAAGCAATTTTTTTATCTTCGGAACAAAAAGGAGTTTCCTTTTTCGTGAAAATCAGGCATGCCATTATTCTCTATTCTCTGATGCTGGGGGTGTTCGTTTCCATCATTGATTTAACCGTTAATTCCATTCCTCCACTCGGGGGAAAATTTTGGGATACTCTCCTCATCGCCCTCAACACCCGGAAAATTATTGAATACACCAGCATGATATTTGTTTTTCTCCTCTGTGGATGGATCATCGACCGTTTTCTGAAGGAACAGAAAAGGATCAAAGGGGAACTCCTTCATGAACGGGAGTTCCTGCAGATCCTGATGGAGAATGTGCCGGTTTCCATTTATTTTAAGGATCTGCAATCTCGTTTCACCCGCATCAACCGTTATCAAGCCCGGGTCCTGGGGGTCAAGACTCCCGAAGAAGCGCTCGGTCATACCGACCTCGATTTCTTCCCCCCGGAACCAGCCCACGAAGCTCTTCAAGATGAGCAGAACATCATGAAAACCGGGCAACCCCTCACGGAAAAAATGATTCATTACCAGATCAACGATGGTTCCCATCACTGGTTTACCGACACCAAGGTCCCCATCCAGGATCGGGATGGGACTATTACCGGTATTGTGGGTATTTCCCGGGACATCACCGATCTGAAAAACATGATGGATCGTCTGCAGGAGAGTAAAGCCCTGTTCCGGGCGGTTTTCGAAAGTTCTGCCATGGGAATCATGCTCATCGATCGTCAGGAATATCCATTCCAAATCAATCCCGCCATTCAGAATATTCTCGGTTACCCGCTTGATGAGCTTTGTCATCTGACCCTCGAGCAGGTGACTCATCCAGACGACATCGAAAAGGGTAAAGAAATGAATGCCCAGCTCTATGCCGGTCAGTGTGACCACTATCAATTGGAGAAACGGTACCTCCGCAAAAATGGCGAGATCGTCTGGGTGTGGCTCACCACCTCCCTGGTTCGGGATGGCGAAGGAAATATCCTTTTCCGGATGGCCATCATGGAAGATATCACCGAACGGGTGAAGGCAAAACAGGCACTGGCAGAAGAACAGTCTCTCCTGCGAACTCTTTTTGACATCATTCCTGATCTGATCGATGTGAAAGATACCAAAAGTCGATTCCTCCTTTTCAATCAACCCCTCATGAACTTTTTTGGAGTGAAGACTCCCGAAGAGCTCAGGGGAAAAACCGACTTCGATTTTTTCCCGGCTGATTTGGCGGAGACATTCTTTTCCGAAGAACAGCGCATCATGACCACCGGCCAGCCCATGATGAATCGAGAGACGAAGCTAAACGATGGTAGGTGGCTCTCCTGCTGCAAACTCCCCCTGAAGAATAGCGAAGGCCGGACCGTTGGTTTGGTGACCGCCTCCCAGGACATCACCGAACGGCACCAGGCGGAAGAACGGATCAATTTCATGAGTTTCCATGACGCCCTCACCGGTATGTATAATCGGGCGTTCTTAGAAGAGGAACTGAAAAGACTTGACGCCGTCCGGCAGCTTCCTCTGAGTATCATTATGTGTGATGTGAATGGCCTCAAGGTGGTGAATGATGCCTTCGGCCATTTGGAAGGGGATACCCTTTTGATCCGGGCCACCGAGGTGATAAAAAAATCCACCCGGCAGGAAGACATTGTTGCTCGCTGGGGAGGAGACGAATTCATCATTCTCCTGCCCCGAACGACAGAAACAGTGGCTCACAACATCGCCAATCGGATTCAGAATGATTGTGAGGGTGATGAATATGCCATCCGGTTGAGTATTGCCATGGGGTCCGCCACCAGAATTCGAACAGATAAAGACATACGGGAGATTATTCAGGACGCCGAAAACCGGATGTATCGAAACAAACTTACTGAGAGCCGAACCATCCATACCTCGCTCATTGCTTCCCTGGAACGTTCACTGTGGAATACCACTCCTGAAACCGAAAAACATGTCCGGCGGATGCAGAGGCTGTCCCGCGAAGTCGGTTTAGTTGCCAATCTGAAAAGCAACCAACCGGAAGAGCTTGAACTCTTAGCCCGTCTCCATGACTTGGGGAAGGTGGCCATCCCGCGAGACATCCTGAATAAAACTGGTCCCTTGACGAAAGAAGAGTGGGAAGTAGTGAAAAAACATTCCGAGATCGGGTACCGGATTCTCGTCTCCACCCCCGAATATGCCTCCCTGGCTGATTTCGTTCTCACCCATCATGAACGTTGGGACGGGACTGGTTATCCGCAGGGTCTGAAAGGGGAAGCGATTCCTCTCCTGGCGCGTATCAACGCCGTTGTGGAAGCCTATGAGGTGATGACCACCGGAAGACCCTATAAACTTCCCCTCCCACCTGCCGATACAATAAATGAACTGCAGCGATGTGCCGGTTCTCAATTCGATCCATGGGTAGTCGAGCTTTTTGTCGAGACCATGAAAGGACCGCGGATGGAAACATTACCATAATTGGGGAGTTAAAGATCAATGGTGACTTTTCGCGAGTTCCCCCGTCTCTCCCGAAAATCGGAAGGAGAGAGAAGCAGTGATCACTTTCTCTTTCAGCTCGTCTTCGTCGGGAGATGAGCTGCCATCCAGCTCACGAAACCAGGGATGTTGCGGGTCTGAACCATGAGTTTACCGCTCCCGGTGAATTCCGCAACCAATCCCTCACCAGAAAAGAGAAAAGACTTTACTCCTCCAAAGGTCCGCACGGCATAGCTCAATCCTTCATCGAACATGACGATATGACCGGTATCCACCACGTGCGTCTGACCGGAAGAAATATTGACTTCGTACATGGCTCCAAAACAATTATAGAAAAGGGTCCCGTTCCCACTGATCTTGAGCATGAAAAAACCCTCTCCGGCGAAAAAATTCTTCCATCCTTTCCATTTCGTATCCACATCCAGATTTCCCACCACACCAAGATACGCCCCCGACTGGAGATACACCGTCTCACCGTGTAATTCCCGCACCTGGATATCACCTGGCAAAATCGGAGCCAGAACCACCTCTCCTCCATCATTTGGGGAGGTGAAATGGTTCACAAAAAAACTTTCTCCCCCCAGGAGTTTCTGCTTCAATCCTCCCATGATCCCTCCCCGCGAAGTCGTTTCAATATCCACCGCCTTCATACTCACCATCGCCCCCGACTCTGCGGTGAGTTTCTCCCCCCGGCCGAGCATCACTTTCACCGCCGGATACGCACCTATCCCCATCAATTCGTATTTCATTCATTCCACCTCCCGGATCCATCAGATGATAATACCTTCTGAGACATGGTACCATAAAATCACATTTTACATTTTCCATCAACTTGACATCTCAATAAAGAAATATATTATGGAATTGTGCTGGGGTACGGAGGGAGAAAAGGAGCAAGGGGAAGAGAAGAGTGATCCGGTTTCCTTCACCTCTGGTGTCAGAAACTGATATGAATATCTGATTACTGATTACTGATTACTGATTACAGGAAGGAGTTGAGAACATGAGGGAAATGACTTCGAGAGAACGGTTCCGCAGAGCGCTGAATCATCTGGAGCCGGATCGGATTCCAATCGATGTGGGACAGGATTTTCACAACGGGCTCCACGAAGTGGCGTACCGGAATCTCCTGCAATACCTGGGTGAAACGGATGACATTCAGTTTTACGATCAGGTGCAGCATCTGGCGGTTTGTAAGGAGAGTGTCCTGAATCGGCTCCGTGCGGATACCCGGTATGTCTTTGCCGGAGCGGAAGCGGGGTACGAATTGCGCATCGAACCAGATAAGAGCTGGTGGGATGAATGGGGAGTCCGCCGGAAGAATATCGGATTCTATGATGATAATATCGCCCAACCCTTGGCGGGCTGTACCTTAGAAGATATCAAAAAATACCGGATGCCCAACCCGACCGACCCGGCACGCTTCGTCGGATTACGGGAAAGAGCAAAAACGTTCTATGACCACACCAGCTACGCGGTGATGGGTGGAAACGCTGCTTCTCTTTTTTACCTGTCATCAGAACTCATGGGTTACCAGGAGTACATGGAAAGACTGGTGTATGAACCGGACCTCATTGAAGCCCTGGTGGATCGGATTCTGGAGTGGGAAGTTGATTTCTTCAATGCCTACCTGGAGGAAGTGGGAGATGTCATCGAAGTGGTATGGATGGGTGATGACTGGGGAATCCAGACCGGCCCCATCATGAGCCCGAAGATGTTCCGGAAAATCTTCAAAGACCGGTACCGTATCTTCATTGATGCGGTCAGGAAAAAAACGAACGCGAAAGTAGCGCTCCATTCCTGTGGTTCTGTCCTGTGGATCATGGGTGACTTGATCGATGTCGGAATCGATGTGCTCCATCCCCTTCAAGCCACCGCGGCGGAGATGGGGAACCCCGCCCGCATTAAAGAAATGTACGGTGACCGGCTCGTTTTCTACTCCAACATCTCCAACCAATCCATCCTCCCCCAGGGAACTCCCGATGAAGTCCGTGCCGAGGCGAAGAACAAAATCAAATATCTGGCTCCAGGAGGGGGTTACATCTTCTCTGCCGGACACAATATCCAGGCCGATGTCCCCCCCGAGAACATCATCGCCCTCTTCGACACCGCCTACCAATACGGCCGGTACCCGATCGGATAAAAGAAGGGGAGAAATGGGGAATCGGAGCTCCCCAATTTCCATCTTATCATTTTAAACCAATTCCCCAGTTCCCCATTTTTTCACTATTCACTGATGACTGTTCATTGGTTTCCCCCCTTGACAAAAAACATCCCCTCCTTTAAAGTATTGCAGGTGAGTAAATGCATTGGGCATTTGCTCAAATGAGCAAGTGTTACCTGTTTTTGTTTATCAATAAGAAGAGAAGCATCATTAAACCAGAGAAGGGAGGAGGTAGACCACAAAAGCTCGCTGGTCCTTTTTTCTACCGGACCTTTTTCCCGTAATGGAGTGAAGAAACGTCACAGTTTAGAGTGAAGGAGGGCTACCACAAATGCGCAAAAATAGTTGGTTGGTTGTTGTTTCAGTAATCTTTATCCTCATTGCTACCTCCAGTTTTGCTCTCGCCCAGGATAAGAAGATGTTCGATGGGATTACCGTCACCATCGCAACCCTGGCAGGAGGAGTGAAAGGTCCCATTTCCGGACCGCTGTACCTGTACCGACAAGCCTGGGAAGAACTGACTGGTGGGAAAGTGAACATCGTTGAAATCCCGTTTGCCCAGCTCCCCACCAAAATAAAAACCGATTTGATCACCGGTGCCGGCAAGTATGATGTCATGGAACCGTGCGGCACCATGTACGGTGATTTGATCGCCGGAAACTTCATTATTCCTCTCGATGATTTCTACAACGATAAGTCCGGAAAGTACCCCGCCTGGGACATCAACGAAGAAGGGCCACCGCTTGCTGCTCTGTACAAATGGGGTGGGAAACTCTACGGCGTTCTGAATGATTCCGACAGCTGGATCGTCTACGGCCGGAAAGACGCTTTCGCCAATCCTGATTACCAGAAGAAGTTCAAAGAGAAATACGGTTATGACCTGACCTGGCCACCAAAGAACACCGATCAGTACCTTGATTACTGCGATTTCTTCAATGGCTGGGATTGGAACGGCGATGGTAAGGACGATTACGGTAACGTCATGCCGCTTCGGGTTGGTGCCCAGGGCGTGTTCTACTTCATGGCCTGGCTCGCGCCGTACATCACCATGCCGGGTCCGAAGGTGGATGCGTTCCACAACACCTCTTTCTTCAACCCGGAAACCATGGAACCGGCCATCAATAACCCTGGTTCGGTTAAAGCTTTGGAAGATTACGTCCGGATGTTCCAGTCTGCCCCCAAAGGGAGCCTGGGATGGGATCTCGCCGAAGGGTGGGATAACTTCCTGAAGGGACATGCCGCCGTCTGTATCAACCCTGGCGACATCGGATCTCTGGCACAAGAGGCCGAAAAGTCCATCATCAAAGGAAAACTCCTCTGCGCACCGATACCCACCCGGATGCGGCCTACCACTTCCTGTCCTTCATCGCCCAGAGAAAGAATCTGGAACCGATGACCTACTCCGGATGGGATGGGATCGATTTCGGAAAAATCTACGACTTCCCGCCGGAGATCAGTAATGGAAAAGGTACTGGTTCCATTAAGGGATACCTGGATGCCGGATGGGACAAAGAAGATGTCCTGAACTTCCTCTCCGCCTGCTGGCAGAACTACTACGAGATGGATGCTTACCAGGAATTCTTCCGGATCCCTGGCGCTCCGCAGTTCCTGAACTCCCTCGATATCCATATCAACAATGCTCTCCTGGGAACAGAAACTCCGGCAGCTGCCCTGGCCGCCACCGAAATCGAGTGGAACAAGATTCTTGACACCTTTGGCCGCGATGGGCTGAAGATCTACTATCAGCAGATGGTGAATTACGGTCAAGAACCTCCGAAGTACATGAAATAAAAACCACAGAGAGGGGAGGACAGCTGTCTTCCCCTCTCACCTCGACCGAAATAAGGACGGGAAAATCATGCTCAAAGATAAAACAATCAAGTATTATTTTCTTCTCCCTCTTATCGTCTGGGTTTTATCAATCAATATATTTCCTCTTCTCTATATCCTCCGTACCAGTTTCATGGACTGGACGTTCGGGATGCCATCCCGTTTTATCGGAATTAAAAACTACGCCAGTGCTGTGATCGACGTACGGATGCTGGGAAGTTTATGGTTTACCTTTCAATTTGTTGTGGTCACGGTCATAACAGAAGTCGTCCTCGGGTTTTTTTTAGCCCTTCTTTTTAATAAAGAAATTCAGGGTACTAAAACTTTTCGCGCCATCATGACCCTGCCGCTCTTTGCCGCCCCGGTGGCAGTAGCTTATATCGGAGTGTTACTCTTTCATGAAGAATATGGACCGATCAATGCCGTTCTGTCCCGGATCGGAATCGCTCCCATCAATTGGCTGGCCACTGCTGGGACGGCGAAAGTGACGATCATGATGCTGGATATCTGGCAGTGGACCCCCTTTACCTTCATCATCTTCCTGGCCGGCCTTCAAAGCCTCCCCATCGAACCGTACGAAGCGGCCATCGTGGACGGCGCCCGTCCAAGGCAGATTCTTCGTTATGTCACCATTCCCATGCTGACGCCGATACTGATGACTGCCATCGCCTTCAAAACCGTTTATTCTTTGAAGGTGTTCGATATTCCCTTTGCATTGACCCAGGGGGGCCCGGGAACCACCACCGAAGTTTTGGGTATGTACATCTTCCGTCAGGGTTTAGAATTCTTTAATATCGGGTATGCTTCCACCCTGTCCATCATCTTTCTGATCATGATAACTATTCTGAGTAGTTTACTGCTCCGCCGCATGCGGAATGTGTACTGATGAAAAAGGTGGAATTGGCAAAGATTTTAAAAAATGGATAGAAATTGTTAAAGTGAGTCTCATCATGGTATAAAATGTTAGAATGCAGTCATTTTTTTCGAAAGCTGATTAAAGGAGAGATATGTCATGAAGAAGGAAGCGGTAATCGAACTCAGCCAGAGAATCATCCCGGGAAAAGAGAACTTTAAGCTGGAGATCAAGATCGACGACATTGCCAAGACCCTGCCGCACACTGCCCACCGGGCTGATGTCTGGTATATCCTGGGTGAAGTATCCTATTGCACCCATGTGAGTACCCACATTGAAGCCCCCTACCATCATTTAAAAGAGGGACTGGATATCGCTGATTACCCGGTGCATCGCCTGATCGGAAACTGTGTGGTCATGGATTTTAGCACGAAGAAGGGTGACGAGGCCATCACCCTGGAGGAAGTCAAAAAGTACGATACCCTCATTCACCAAAACGATATCGTTTTCATCCGTAACGGGATGGATCAGTATTTCCGGAGCGAACGCTGGATGGAAATGTCCTACCTCACCGAAGAAGCCACCCACTGGCTCATTGACCAGGGCATCGCCTGCTTGGGGACCGATGCTGCCGGTCTGGAGATCCCGGGAACCGATTTTCAGCCCAACCACACTGCCCTTTTTAAGGCGAACATCCCGGTGATCGAATCACTCACCAACTTAGAAAAAATCGAAAATGGGAAATATTTGGTATTCATTCTTCCCTTAGCCGTGGAAGGACTGGATGCCAGCCCGGTTCGGGTCGTGGCAATCAGAAAGGAGGCTTTACGGGATGAATTATCGTAGTGATGATGTTCTTCACCTGTACCAAAAGATGCTCGAGATTCGGTATGTCGACGAACATATCGTGCCGTTGAAACTGAAAGATCTGGTGATGGATGGGTTCCACCCCTACGCCGGGGAAGAAGCGGTAGCGGCGGGAGTCTGTGCCTCCCTGAAACCGGAAGATTTTGTGGTATCCACCCATCGTCCCCAGGGACATGCTATGGCGAAAGGAGCCAGTCCTCGGTCGATTTTTTGCGAAATGCTCGGCCGGATGGGAGGTCCCAGCAATGGGACGAGCGGCCCCATGCAGTGGGTTGATGCCGATCACAATTTTTTCTGCGGATCCATTGTGGGGAGCGGGTCCTGTTACGCCAACGGATTTGCCCTCTCA
>JAPLGF010000042.1 GCA_026390275.1 Candidatus Atribacteria bacterium | reverse complement strand
TACCACTCTATTATTATACTGTGATCGAGCAGTCTTGAAAAATCCCATAAAGATAAAAACTGAGTGGGGAGTGAAACTGTTCTTTCAAAACAAGAATAATAATATATAATAAAAAGATGTGTGAATGATCGTTTCAGAAAAATCCGCACCCGAACAAATCACGGTCCCCCATTGTTCATCGACTGGTCAATGCCCATCTGAAAAGGAGGAGATTTATGTTTTACGTAAGGGGAATGCTCATTCTGGTTTTAATCATTTTGTTGTTTACTGGGAGTACGGTTTTCGCCAAACAGAAAGTTCCTTCTGAAACGGCTCTCTTTCAAATCGATCCGGTTAAGCATAAAATTATTGCCCTCAAGGACAACATTGTCCCATCCTTAGTATTGAATTATATTTCTGTGACCACTGATCAACCTCTCTACTGGCCAGATGAAGAAGTTTTTTTGAAAGTCATCTGTCCAGTAAGGCCATTGCAAAAAATCGCTATTACCCTGCAAAAAAAAGATGCCACTCCTCGAAATGTGGGATCCCTCTCACTGAATGAGGCCGGGATTCTGGTGGAAAAGATTCTGGATGGGAAGGAGAAAAGAATCGAAGCCGGAGAGTACCGGGTGGAAGTTCGTTCCGAAGACAAGACCATCGAGAGTTTCACGACTTTCACGGTTGTCGAAGGAGCACTCGGCGCGGTCTCTTTTGCTTATGATTTCCAGGAAGTGACCAGCCCGGAAGGACTGAAAACTGCCAAAGGAGCCTGGTTCCTGGGAAATGCGGCGGGAGTGGGAATGCGGTGGGGGAATGGTTTGAATGTGAAAAATGAAGTCCGGGTGTTCAACGAACCGTATTCCGGAGTGGCGACCGTGAAGAGCCGGTGTTATTTACCCGGTTGTGATGGGATTGAAGCGGGAGCACCGGTGGAAACTGATATTGCGAACGGTCTTTTAGAAACCGTCCTTGATGTCGGAGGTCATTCCGGACCGTTTGAAATTGAAGTGATAACTGGCCAGGGGAATGTCCGGTATCTCTTTGGACGGTCTGGCCATGTGGAGAGACAATCCATTCCGGTTTCCTCGGGAGTAACCAATTATTTCAGCGCAACGTTGGCTCCCTATGAAGGTTCAGTATCAGTCAGTGGCCGGGGCATCTATATCACGAAAGATCCCACCCGGCAGGATGATCCGATGGAGCTGGATTCGGTGGTGGTAGGAGAAAATCGCCAGGTCGCGCTCCAGGTTCAAAAGACCATCCTGCATCCTCGCTTGTACCTCCTTTCTCCCGACCCCCAAGGAAACTTTTTGGCTGAAGAAGTGAAAATTCCGGACGTCCTGGAAAAGGGTAAAGAGGTCATCCTGGAATGTTCTGCCCCGTATGTTGTTATGGCCCTGGGAGGATTTTTAGAGGACGAAAACCGAATGTATGAAGGGTGGGCCATGCTTTTTTCCGAAACCTCTCTGGAGGTCGAACTCGCGGTTCCTGAAGAAATCAATCCCCTCCAAAAAAGTGAGGTTGAAATCACCACCACCGATCGGTTCTCAAAGAAACCGGTTTCTGTCTATGGAATCCTGGAAGTTTTCGATAACCGGGTGACCTCCAAGAGCCCGAAAGAACCATTGATTTCTGCCCTGGGGGATTCCTACCGGAACCTTTCCAATTATCTGGTTTCCTGGCAAGATCGGACCGGGATCGGGGAAAAGAGCAAAATGGAATCTTTTGTTGACGAAGTTAAATCTCTCTTCATGATGGAATCAGCTCCGCTTCCAGCAGCGCATGGGAGAGTGGCATTGGCTCCCATGATGGATAAGGGGGGAGCACCAGAAGGGATGCCGGAGGGGATCGAATCTTCCGGTTCTCTCGCTCAGGAGACCATCCGGGAAGGAGAGAAAAAGGTCGTTTATTGTGGTGTGGTTCAGACTGATGAAAAAGGGAAAGCCCGGGTACTGGTGAGCTTTCCTCCTCAGACGGGACGGTGTAACGCCCGTTTCGTAGCTGTTGCCGGATTCGATTATCAGGAGCAGATCAAGACCATCGATGTCCAGAAAAAGAATTATTTAGAAACATCGATTCCTGCTCTTCTTATGCCCGGAGCCACTCTTTACCCGCAGGTTCATGTGGTCAATACCGGTGAAGAAAATCTCCAGCTCAAAATTACCGGGGCGGGAGTGAAAGGTCCGGTGTTGATACCAGTGGAACCGGGGTGCCGGTGACTTTCTCCGATGTCATCATCTCCGATGGAAACCCTTTCACAGTGGAAAAAGACCGAAAGACCGCGGTTTATAACGGTCCAGCCCAACTCCTTCAGGGAATGGTGACGACCATTGAAACCAATATGTATTCCTGGTTCGGTCACAGTGAGGCGATCAGTGCCTCGTGTGCCATCCGGGCTCTCCTCCTTCTCTCGATCGATAAGAATCTTATTGGCGACGAAGGAATGAGAGAAAGCCTCGCTACTGAACTCTCCAAAGGGGTGAAGGATCTTTTGGAGGCCTTCTTCGACTCCAGTACCAATCTCATCGCTCCCTATCCCGGTCTTTCAGGAAATATTCTCTGGAGTATCTGGGTATCCCGTAACCTCTCCATCCTGATCGATGCCCTGGAACGAAGTGAAGTCCTGAAGAACGAATTCGCCGATACCGTCGTCAAAAGCCAATATCTCATCCAGCGGATTCATTCCGAGTTGAAAAAGCGGAATATCTCCGAGAAAGAGATCGGTTTTTATGACCCGGAGAAAGGTGGCCAGGATGTTATCCCGGTGGAAATCGATGGAAAGGTGGTCTACCGGGCAGTCACCGATGATGCGGTAGTCCAGTGGTTTGTGGATAAAGTCTGGCCGACGCTCGATATTTCCGATCACATAAGTAGTAAAGATTTGAACGCCCGTTTCATCGTGGCGTATGATACCTACCGGTTCCTGCGAGCGTTTGAACGGAGTGGCGTTTATTATTATCTCCTGCTCAACGCCAGGGCACTCTTTCTCCAGGACAATCCTCATTTCTTTGAGGTATTCCGAACCATTGCCCGGGGGATGATTTTGACCCAGGATCCCGGGATGATTCAAGGCCCGGCTCTTCTGGGAGGAGTGTACTCCGCACCCAATACCATGGTGAAGTTTTTAGAACTACTCATCACCATGGTGGAGAAGAAAGCCATCGCTTCCCAGCCAGTTCTTCTGGTGGAAAAGGCGAACGGAGAAAAGAGTACCTTAACATTGGCGGATGATCAGCCCCTGCTCCTTGAGACGAAGGAGGGGCCCACGACTCTGACCGCTCCTCGTTATGTTACCTACCGGGTTGATTTCCTCAAAAACCTCAACCTGTTTGATTATATGGCAGAGAAACCATTCTTCCAGGTCTCCTTTGACCAAATCGTCTATCGGATGGGTGAAGAAGGGGTGTTCACCATTGAACTGGATCCGGATAAAGATCCCTCGGAATATTATGTCCTGGTGGCAATCCCCTCCGTCCTTTCCCTCCGACAAACCGGAGATCTCCTCTCTGATTATAAGGGTCAACTTCTCTACGGTCAGAAAGTATCAGGCGGAGAAAGGATCCAGTTTGTAGCAGTACCTTTCCGGGGTTCCCGGAAAATGATCCTGCCAGTGGAAGCAGCATACCGTGGTACGAGTGAAGGGTATGTGCTCATCCGTCATATTGACAATCCCGATCTCATTCAAACGGTAAAAATTCCGAAAATCACCGTCAAATAAGAACTTGGTGTGGCCTGTTACCTTTTGTTGATTCGATTGCCAGTGGAAGAAAGTATTCGTGTTGGCCAGTTGGGGACTTTTGAGTTCCCAGCTGGCTTTTATATCTATGTGGGGAGGGCAAAAAAAAACCTTGCATCCCGAATCAGGAGACATGTAAGAAAAGAAAAGCGGTTACACTGGCATATCGATTATTTTCTTACCCGATCAGCGGTAGAGGGAGTATGGATTGTGGCCGGGGACGATGAATGCGGTGTCGCCCATTTTCTTTCATCTCATTTTTTTCTCAGGGCACCGGTCAGGGGGTTTGGTTCTTCCGATTGTCGGTGTCGAAGTCATTTCTTTCTTCTGGAAGCAGATCCGGGGTGGTCTTGGAATGAACTAACCAAGAAGTTGTCAGTTTCAGAGTTCCGAACCATCAAAGGGGGGTGTTTTGCTACCACCGGGGGGACCGTCCAGGGGAGTTGAGGCTCATCCACACATACATAGCTCAGGCGATTCCGGCGTAGAAAATCAAAGGTTTCTTTCTGGTGGGTTTCATCCAACCAACCTCGGCTTCGGAACTCCACCGCCAGTGGAAGGGTGGGAAACTGATCCCGGCATATTTCCAGGAAGTGAAGGGCTTTTTTCCATTTCTTTTCTTTCCTCTAAAATAAAGTTCATAATTTTAACTTGATTCGCCTCTTCATGAGAAAGAGTCCCTCTAATCGTGCCATGATGCATAACCATGATTCTATCGCATAATGCCAGGACCTCAGGTAGCTCAGAAGATAATAGGATAATCGATACCCCCATTTTGGATAAATCACCAATAATGTGATAAATTTCGGCTTTAGCACCAACGTCTATACCATGGGTGGGTTCATCCATAAACAAAATTTTCGGTTCGTGCATAAGCCATCGGGCAATGATGGTTTTTTGTTGGTTCCCACCGCTCAGGTTCCTGGAAATTTGTTTAAGACTTGGTGTCTTAATGGCTAATAAATTGACATACCGATTGGCAATTTCCTTTTGTTTCTTTTTATTTATAAAAAGAAAGGCATTGGAAAGCTGTTTAAGATGAACTATGGTCATATTATCCTGAACCGAAAGCTTCAGAAAAATACCTTGTTCTTTGCGATCTTCGGTAATCATGCCCATACCGAGTTCTTTGGCATCTGAGGGATGATTGATTTTTACCGGCTTGCCGTTTATCAAGATGGTTCCGGAAGTAATCCTCTCCATACCGAAAATGCTCTGTAACAACTCGGTTCTACCGGAGCCAACCAAGCCGGTCAGACCTAAAACCTCACCTTTATATAACTTGAAGCTGGCATTTTTAACGTTATTTGAAGCGCTCAGGTTCTGAACTTCCAGCACAACCTCTTTCTCGGAATAATCTTTGATAAACTCCCGGTGGGACTTTTTGTCAAAATCTCTACCCACCATCAAGGAAACCATTTTATCTAAAGTGGTGTCTTCTTTATTCAGTGTCTCTATAAAATAACCGTCACGTAAAACCGTTATCCGATCTGCAATTTCAAGCACTTCCTCAAGTTTATGGGTGATAAACAGGATGGAAACGCCCTCATTTTTCAAGGATTTCATAATATTCAAAAGAATGGAAATTTCACCGGTGGTCAATGATGAGGTGGGTTCATCCATGATCAGTAGCCGGGCCTTCAGAGAAACCGCTTTGGCGATTTCAACCAGCTGCATCTGAGAAACACTCAAATATTTGACAAGCATCCTGGGGTCAATATAGTCAACGCCCAGACTGTTCAAATATTTTCTGCATTCCGAGACCATTTTTTTCCGGTCAATAAATCCCAAAGTATTTTTTAACATCCTCCCCTGATATATGTTTTCCGCAACGCTCATATAACGGGATAATGAGAGTTCCTGATGGATCATGGCAATGCCGGTATGTTGGGCGTGCTTGGGATCTTTAAATTTGACGATATTTCCGTCAAATTCGATATGACCTTCTTCCGGACGATACACCCCCGAAAGGATATTCATCAAGGTGGATTTTCCAGCTCCGTTTTCCCCAATGATCGCATGGATTTCGCCTTTCTTTATATCAAAACTGACATTTTTGAGAGCCACTACACCAGGAAACACCTTGGTGATATTTACAATTTTGTAAATAATATTCTCACTCAATTTGGGCTGCCTCCGTTGCTTTTAAGAAGCAAGGCCGGAGTACCCGGCCTTGCTTCTTATGGTGTCGTGAAGAATGTTTATTGTGGAATCTT
>JAPLGF010000159.1 GCA_026390275.1 Candidatus Atribacteria bacterium | reverse complement strand
TGCGCCTCGAACGGATACATCCCCGTGATTCCACACTCCACAAAAAGTGGTATCAACTCGCGGCAATCGCCGTCGGTATCAACCCAAATAAATTCTACCCCACAATCCTTGATGGTGTTCACCACTCTCTTGTAGTACGGCATCATAAATTCCCGAAAGGCAGCGGGAGATATGAGCGATCCGCCAACATAGGACATATCTTCCCACATGTGGACACAGTCCACTTTGACCTCGGAGAGTGCCTTTCCCCAAACATTGACCCACAAGTTACACAAATGATTATTGACCTCATGAATCAATGACGGATTATCATAATACGTGTAACACAGGTTTTCGAGGCCAATCAAATACCGCAGAGATCCAAAAAAACCACAGGGGTGACCCCCAAAAACAACTGGAAATTGAGCCTCATTAAACCCCTGGGCCATCGTGTCCCAGTTCTCAGGAAAACGTCCCTCAGTCGAGGGGTCAAGCCGGGATTTCATGATGTCAAAGTCCTCCCGGTTACGAACCGGTGATTGAAGAAAGCGCGGGACCGATTTTCCATCCTTCATAACCTCCCGGACGACCCCCATTTGATCTCTCAAAATGAGACGATCAGATTCATCTGAAATGGTTTGTATCTCAAATGGTGGCCATATCCAGGACTTAACCGGCACTCGAATGTATCCTTCGTCAAGGCCAAAATAGGCATGTACATCCCGATCCCGTGGGCCAGCCGAGGCCTCATCGGGCCAGTAGAGTGATTCACCATACACCATTGAACCACCAGACAGTGTTTCTGGAAGGCCATAGACATTGGGTAAACCACACTGGTACCAGTTCCGAATCGTATCTACCCAATAAGCATACTCCCAAAGAGGTAATGCTACCCTCTCTCCCCGCATCACTGCCTTAAATCGTTCACGAGAATTCATCCAATTCCCTCCCATCAACTCTTCGTCGCAAACTTACCGCCATGTGACTAACCTTTTAAAGCTCCTTTCGTTAATCCATGAACAAATTGTTTCTGCACCAAGGCAAACAAAATGGCCACCGGAATTGTTGCAACCACCACCGCAGCAGAAAGGATCCCCCAATTCACCATATTTCTTTCTTTGACCGATGCCATTCCGGTGGTGAGCGTCCTCAATGTATCACTGGTATTAAAGGTGACCGCAAATAGAAATTCTTGCCAGCAAAGAGTAAAAGCAAAAATAGCGGTGGCAAACAGGCCGGGTCGAACCAGAGGCAAGGTAATATATCTCAACACCATGAGCGGCGTACATCCATCAGTCAAAGCGGCGTCTTCCAGTTCTCGAGGAATGGAATCGAAAAAGCTCCTCATCATCATGGTTGAAAAAGGAATCGTGATGGCATTGTTCACCAGAATAAGGCTGATCAGGGTATTGGTGAGGGCAAATCGGGAAATAATGACATAAAGAGGGATAATAATAGCCGCTACTGGCATCATCTGCGATATAAGCAACATCATTTCGGCACTACGCCGTCCCGCAACCTTAAACCGACTGAGGGAATACCCGGCGAGACAGGAACAGAATATTGATATGAGAGTACTCACAACTGAGACAATCGTACTATTGATGAACCAGGTTGGAAAGTGGTATTCAGTGAAAAGTTCAGAGTAATTAACCATCGAAAAATTGGAAATACTTTCAAAGGGATTTTCAACGGTGACAAAGGTCCCGACCGGCAGAAATGACGTCACCAGGGCGGCAAGAAAAGGCCCGATGCCAAACCCTAGAATGAGGATGACAGGGATATAGATGAGCATGGATTTATAATTTTTTTTGTGGTGCATAGATGGGTTCCCCTATTCAATGTCCGATTTTCGTATGGATCGCAAGTAGAGCAAAGAAAACAACAGCATGGTGAGGACGAGCGTCACCGCCCCGGCAGACGCCATGCCGAGATCTCCCTTGACAAAGGCTTTGGCGTATACATAGAGAGCCTGGGTATAGGTCGCGTAATAGGGACCGCCATAGGTCATGATATAAATCATATCCAGATAGCCATACGTCCAGATAACACCCAAGAGGGTGGAAACCATTATTGATCCCTTGATATTCGGAAGAGTGATATGTAGAAAGCAAGAAAGGGCGCTGGCTCCATCAATCTTCGCCGATTCATAGAGTTCATCGGGAATACCCTGCAACGCCGCCAGCATCATTATCATATAAAATGGAAATCCTCTCCAAGTGTGCGCTAAAAGCAGGGTTGGCATGGCCGTTCCGAAGTTAGTAAGCCAGGGAAAAAAGTTATCTAACAAACCCATTTTAATCAGTAACTGATTTACTAGTCCGGTACTGGTGAAGAGCATGGAAAAGATCGAGGCGGTCACCGTACCCGGAACCACCCAGGGAATGATTAATAAACCACGGATGATCCCTCTCCCCACAAATTGTTGGTTGAGCACCAAGGCTGCCACAAAACCGACCAGGAACTGTAGTACAACCGATCCAATTGTCCAGTACCAGCTCCTCCAAAAAGAATCCCAGAACAGGTTATCACGAAAGATAGACAGATAATTATCCCATCCGACAAATGGTTGTGAGAGAGGGGAAAGGAATACATCACGGAAAAAGCTGGTCTTGACAGCCATACAAATCGGAATGAAAACCGTTCCGATTAAGCACAATAAGGCCGGCAGCAGAAACAAATACGCCATCTTATTTTTTCGTAAATATCCTCTCCAATTATTTTTCATCAACATTGGTTTCCTCTGCGACATAGAAATCAAATCTCCGTCCTCACGGAATATTTTTTCAATACTGAGGGATGACTCTGTACCATTTCCACATCCCTCAGTATTGATTACATTGATTAACGCTTTTTTATTTTGTAGGGAGTTTGACGCCAAAACTGGTTAACCCTTTAACCAGGATATCTTGCAGTTGTTTGGATGTATCTTCGGGCGAGATTTTCCCTAATAGCATCCCCTGGAACATAGGAACCACTTCATCATTAATGGTTCGATTCAGTCCAGTCATCCAGATCGGCTGTTCCCGGTCAGCTGTGGCACTGGCAGCTATGAATCCCTTAAAAGCCACGTCATCGGTCCAGAACGGTTCTTTCTGAATTTCTGGCCGGTTGGGAATTCTCCCTAACATCTGGCACCAAATACGTTCTCCTTCTTCACCAGTAAAGAACTTAAGCCAAGTAAGGCAAGCATCAACTGTACCCCGACGTTGCGCGGTATTAAAAATTCCGAAGTCGCCAAATGATATGAAGCTGGCACTTCCCGCCGGGCCTTTTGGCAAAGCGGCCGAAGCCAGTTCCCACCCTTTCTTGGCAAATGCCTCTTTCTCCGACGACAGCGACCATGGACCTTCCTGGAGAGTAGCAACCTGACCGGTCATGAATTGCTCCATGCTCAGTTCATAAGTATCAGTGGGAACACTTTGTGGGACCAGTCCATTTTTGTAAACGTTGGTCATCCAGGTGAGAGCCTTCACGGTTTCCGGACTATCGATGATAACTGGCTCCGGAACATTACTGTTCATATGCAGGTTTTTGATAAGCCGTCCTCCAAAGGCATAAATGGCGAGTTCCATAGAAGTCCAGGGGTTTTGAGAACCGGAACCACTCCAGGTCCATCCCCAACGATCAACAATGCCGTCTCCGTTCGTGTCTTTCTTAAGTTTTTTCAGAGTCGCTTCAAAGCTGTCATAGGTAGCCAGATCATCGGTCGTCAAGCCAGCCTCTTTTAAGAGGGTGTTGTTCACTAGAAGTGCGTATGATCCCTGGTAATTACTCATGGCGAACAAGTGAGTTTTCCCGGAAGGGTCTTCTGCCAACCGGCCAAACCCGTCCCATGTCTGGTAAAGTATTCCCCTTAACCATGGTCATCACGGTTTGCATCGCTACTTCCCATGGGACGTATTCAATTGAAATTTCAATATCAGGATTTATTTTGATGAATTTCTCGTAAATTGCCGCAACGGCCTTTTCAATCGCTGGACCCGAATCATGGAACATCCAACGCAGTTTTACTTTCTCGGCTTGCGCTACCCCTCCCAGAACTACCATCACCATCACTACCAGTAGAAAAACGAATATTTTTCTTCTCATTCCATGTACCCCCCTTATTTTCATTGAAATCAAACCCCAAAAAGCATCAAGATACAACCACTATGGTACTTTTAATCACCTCCCCTAATATGTGTTGACCATTGAGTGCGTACTATCCTCCCGAGTGGAGAAATACACCCCTTGGTCAAAGAGCGGGACCATAATGTCTGAGGATAACCAGATTCTCTCTTTCGCTAAGGTTTGTTACTGTTACTCCATTCTGCGCTGCTTCCACGGTCACAAATAATTCGTCATTCGTCATTTGACCAAATCGAATCAGGGTGGGGCTTTCAATCGTCAATTTTCCATACTTTCCATGCCCCTGGATGACGATTAATCCATAGGGGGCACTATCATGCAACACCACTGTCCTTTTCGGAAATACCGTTAATTCCTTCGCAGAAAAGTCCTTCGATCGATCCGATAGAAAAAATTCCTGATACCCATCTGCTTCCATTTCCGGCATTGATTTGACTGGTTTCGGTTCACAATACCTATTGGAAACAAAATCAGGATCAAGATTTGCTTCCCAATCAATGAGATCAACGATGTAGTTCAGGTCATGTTGGTACTGGAGAGGGACATCCTTAACCAGCAAATTCCAAGGACGGTATGTATTCCAGGTCATCGATTGAAAAATGGCAGCGACATCTGAATTCTTTTGGGGTTCATAGGTGAGAAGGGATCCGGGAGCGTGCAAAATACCAGGGGAAATATTCCATCCGGATCCAATCTTGAGTCGGTACGCCTTAGAAAGGCCGAGGATGTCATTGTCGCCTCTATCCCAGTTTTGTAAACATTGGATAACATTTTCGCGAGATGTTTTAGGATTCAAACCAAAAAAGGTGTACGGAAAATATCCGGTGTGGTTGTTTAATTGACTGGGAAAATAGTAAGCTTCTGGTTTTCCGATCCGACCAACTTTGGCTGCGCTCCGATCATCCTGGTGGAGGTGGAAATGGAGTGGCTCCATGGTATCAAAAAATTTGCTGAACATGGTCCAGCCACCATATTTTTCCATGGTCTTTTTGCCCAGTATCAATTCTCCCATACATTCAAGGGCTTCTTTGAACAAAATCTTTTCCTTGTGGGAACCATCTTCCCAATAAATAGAGCTGAGCCCCTCATCTTCTGTGGTTTCAGAACCATTGTCGGCCTTGGCAGTGGAAGAGAACCATCTTTCGACAATTGCTCCCCGATGGGCACCAAAAGCATAGTAATCATCGGGGTGTAGCTTCATTCTTTTTCCGGGAATACAAAACAGCCGGGGGACCCAATTCGGAAAAAGGGAGAAAATGCCTTCCCCTTTTTCAAAAGCGGATCGTAAAGACACTGTGATCTTTTTCATTTTACTGCCCCTACTTTCTGAAACGAAACTAAAATGAATTACATTCAGGACTTACACGAATCACGGATGATCAGCTGAGGTTCAAACGTTTCGCAAATTATTAAAGTTGGATCTTCGATCGTGCGAACCAGTGTATCGACAGCCTTCATGCAAATCTGATCGAGAGGTTGTTTTATGGTGGTCAGCTTGGGTGTGATCATACTTGCCAACCAGATATCATCGAAGCCAATAACACTGACCTCTCCAGGAATGGAAATGCCTCCCTTTTTCAAACTCTCAATTGCACCAATGGCAGAGAAATCATTCGCGGCGAAAATCGCATCGAACTTTTTATTCTCCCGCATTAGCCTTGTAACCGCATCATACCCACCAGAATAATTAAAATTTCCGTCGATGGTGAGCGATTCATCTATGGGGATATCATTCTCCTGATAGGCTCTTTTATACCCCTCAAACCTCGAAATCGATCCCCACGTCCCATGGGTTCCTCTGAGAAAGACAACCCTTTTACATCCCTTTTGGAGCAAAAAACTTGTGGCGATATATCCTCCCTTAAAGTTATCGATGGTAAAACAACTTGCATGGATATTTTCAATATTCTGGTCGAGAAGAATGAGAGGCATATTGAGATGGACTTTCTTTTTTCTGGGGAGGCTGTTTGAAGGAGAAAGAATAATACCGTTCACTTCTTTTTTCTTCAAGACTTCCATGAAAGTATATTCCAAATCATAGCTATAATCGGTATTGCTTAAAATGAGGGAATAACCATAACGAATGAGAGCAATCTCTAATTTTTTCACCAGCATTGAATAGTAAGGATTCTCGATGTCCGGTATGATCACCCCCACCAACTTTTGTTCGAGCTTTTTTCGCGATAACCGTCGCGGCTGATAGTGTAATTCTTTCATGGCTTCCTCGATCCGGCTGGCAGTCGCTGGAGAAAGCTCAATCTTTTGATTTAGATAATACGATACTGTCGAAATACTGACTCCCGCTCTTGTGGCAATATCCTTTAAAGTAACCATAGATCACCCTCAAATTTCATTGAAATTATTATATAATACTTACTGAAATTATCAATCTATTTTTATAAATTATTCTACGGCAGGAGGGTACCCTATGGCTTCTATAGAATCGATGGGAAATGTTCCCAAAAAGATGAAAGCGGTGGTAAATTACGGTCCAAGAGATTTTCGTTTGGAAGAGGTTGATGTCCCAGAGATCGATTCGGAAGAAATTCTTCTCAAGGTTGGAGGATGCGGAATTTGTGCCGGTGATGTCAAAACATTTTACGGCGCTCCCCGTGTCTGGGGGAGCCCTGGACAGCCAGCCAGTATTACCACCCCCGTTATTCCTGGACATGAATTTTACGGCCAGATTGTCACACTCGGCAAAGGAGCAAAAGAAAAATACCAGGTTTCATTGGGTGATTGGGTGGTTTCTGAACAGAGAGTCCCCTGTGAAAAATGCCGGTATTGCCTGCAGGGAAAATATTGGATGTGTACCGCACACCAAGTGTACGGCTTTCAACATCGTACTGCGGAAGGTGGATTTGCTGACTATATACGACTTCCCAAAACCGCACGGAACTATAAACTGCCCGAGGGATTCCCCCTTCCATCAGCTCCTTTTATTGAGCCCTTAGCCTGTGGAATTCATGCCGTGGAAAGAGCTGATATCCAGTTTGCTGATGTAGTGGTCATTGCTGGAATCGGCCCCCTTGGACTCGGAATGCTTCAGTCGGCAAAACTGAAAAATCCAAAATTATTAATCGTTATCGACATCAAAAAAAGAAGGCTCGAACTCGGTAAAAAACTGGGAGCAGACCTGGTGATGAACCAGCTTGAAGAAAACGTGGTTTTAAAAGTAAAAGAATTGACCAATGGATATGGGTGTGATGTCTACATCCAGGCGAGTGGCCATCCCCAAGGAGTCATCCAGGGCTTGCAGATGACCAGAAAACTCGGTCGGTACGTGGAGTTCAGTGTCTATAGTGAACCAACCCTTGTTGACTGGAGTATCATTGGTGACGTGAAAGAGCTTGATATCCGCGGTGTCCATCTCAGTCCGTACACCTATCCCACGGCAATTCGTCTCTTACAAAAGGGGTTGGTGAAAACAGAAGACATTATCACCCATAGACTCCTCCTCTCGGAATATAAAAAGGGAATGGAATTAACTGAAAAAGGAGATGAATCGATCAAGGTGGTTCTCGTCCCATAGGAATCCCCACCTTTTCATGTGGGAATATTCTACGAGATTAATGAAAT
This sequence comes from Candidatus Atribacteria bacterium, assembly GCA_026390275.1. Taxonomy (GTDB): domain Bacteria; phylum Atribacterota; class Atribacteria; order Atribacterales; family Atribacteraceae; genus JAPLGF01. Next base: position 1,877 of record JAPLGF010000159.1, on the reverse strand, counting down.
AACGCTTGTGGAATTCGTCCTCAAACCTATCAGACGCATAAAACTCCCTAGACTCTCTCGGCTTCCTCACGGGCAATTCGGCACCAGCGCATGACGTTCTGGGGGTTATGACCGATGGTGTGATTATCCTTCATGATGACTTCAATGTGACAATTCCTTGTGGCTTCTATGGTTTCTCGCAGTCCCTTCCGGATATACTCTTCATCGATATAGGGCACGGCGAGATCAGCGGGGTTGGGTTTCCGGGAATAGACATAGTTCTTCCCCAATTTTTCTGCCATATCCTTGACGTCCGCCCAAGCAGACACCGAAACCCGTCTGAGACGTGGTGCATTTTTTATAACCTCCCACCGTTTGTCCAGTGGTTCACAACATCCATAACAGTTCAAACCAAAACGTTCCAAAATCGGAAGGTGATAGGGAAAGATAAACTCCGCGAACTGCTTTGGGGAAACCAGGACGGTTTCCTGGCTCTCACAAAAACCCCACAGGTCGCGGAGTCTGATTTTCCTCCCATCGAAGTCTTTCTGAGGGAGCTTGGTGGTATAGCCAAATCCCCCCGACCCCACATATGTCCCGTTGTTGTTCAAGGTGAGCAGACCATTGCTCTCCAGAAAATCGAGTTTCGCCAACGCTTCATCCCGTAAAAATGCCATCAACCGGTGGAGGTCATCGGGATGATCGAACATATCGAGCATCATCTGTTCCAGTCCTCTCAGATTGATCAGATCGTGAGTCAGACCAAAAGACCACCACCAGATCCCTTCCAAACGAACGTTGAGTAAATCACCGAAAATGGTTTCCGCTATATGGAGCAGCTCGTATGTCCTCTCCTGGTTCACCATGATGGTTTGAAAATGAAGCATACCAAAATCTCTATAATCCTTCAGGGGAGCATCCCAGCAATAGGAACCGTTGTCATCTCCGCCAATAACCTTCTCTTGCATTCCCCTGTTACTCTCTTCAAAAACATACTGGACGTTAAAATGCGGTTCAATGACCCGATCATCTCCCATGGATTCGGCCCAGAATATTTCCTTCCGGAGTTTGAACTCCCACAACCGTGCCAGATCCCCCTCGCACTGCAGCTGATCGTTGGTGATGATTTCATACCAACCGTTTTCCGGATCACAGAATATCACCGGGCGGGTATCTTCTAAGGAATTGTGTTTGTACCATAAAGTCCTTTTCTCACTCTCAATGGGACGGACGGCTAAACCAGCGACCCGTGAGGCAAGCGTCCGGAGTATTTCTCTATCTTTTTCACTCACGATAAAAGGAACAGAATTTATTACCTTCTGCGACATGTAGGTTAAAGATAATCCCAATGAGTCCCCTAATCCCTTTCCCAGACGCTCTGCCATGGTATGGTATCCCTCCTTCAGAACAAATGGATCTTGACCAGATATTGACACGTTGATTTTTCATCCTGTTCCAAAACAAAACTCAGTCAGTGACCCGAAAAATATCATTACATGGTTTCTGGCTATCAACGTACTAACGAATTACTTTGTCGGTTACGAGTTCCACTGTGTCACAGAAATAGCCTCGTGCCCAGAGGTACTGATCTCAATTACCTCTTTTTGATCTTAGGAAACTTCTCCTGAATGAAACGAAGGGAACGTCCTTTGAGATACTGGATATGAGCTTTGGCCGGGTGAAGTGGAACGGCAGACAGCAGAGAAGGAGCACATGATTAGGGCTCGTATTCTCATCCTGATTGACTTCGTATGCCCTGCGACCTATTGCCCGATGGTTGCCTTCCCATTACCTGTAAACGATTTTAAAAAGTTCTACAATGACCGAATATATGCCTTGCTTGAGAGACTCGCTTTCGTCTTTGAGTTTGGACCCGGATTTGGCATACCGATTCCATA
>JAPLGF010000209.1 GCA_026390275.1 Candidatus Atribacteria bacterium | reverse complement strand
TGTTGAGTTGTTGAGTTGTTGAGTTGGAAGTACTTTTAAGAATTTTTGAATTATATAGGGCAGGGAGTAAGTTGGTATAGTTTCAGTGATCAGAAATATTCCCCCCACCCATTTTTTCATTCATAATTCATCATTCATAATTCATAATTCGCTTCTCACTCCTCCCGGTCTTTACCCTTTGATACCAGTCATGGAAATCCCTTCGATAAACCGTCGTTGTAAAAAAAGGAAGGCAACCACGATGGGAAGACAGGCAATGATAGAAGTGGCCATGATCAAACCATACTCCCGGGCCTCAGCACCCTCGCTCACTCCAGACATCACACTGGAGAGACCTACTGGGAGTGTGATGGAGGCATTACTCTGGGCGATCACCAGCGGCCAGAAAAAGTTGTTCCAGGAATTGGCCAGGGTCAAAATGGTGAGCACGGTGATAGCGGGAACCGAGAGAGGAACCACCACTCTCCAGACAATGGTCCACTGGCTGGCTCCATCGATTTTTGCCGCCTCACTCAATTCCCGGGGAATACTACGGAAAAACTGGGTGAGTAAAAAAACACCGATGGCTTCCGCCGCCTGGGGAAGGATAATCCCGGTTTTAGTATCCATGAATCCCATCCACCGGGTCAGCTTATACATGGGGACCGCGGTGGAATAGATGGGTACCATGACGGTGATGAGCACCAGGGTAAAAAGGAAACTTTTCCCTCGAAATTCCATTTTCCCAAAAGCATATGCCACTAAGATGTCACAGAAAAGGGTGAGAAGGAGCGTAAAAACGGCAACAACCGCACTGTTACTCAACCAATTGAAAAGAGGAAGCAACTGAAAAGAACGGATATAGTTATCGAGAGTGAACGTTTTCGGGATCCAACGAACGACCGATTCAAAAACCTCCCACTTCGGTTTCAAAGAGGTAGAAATCATCCAGGCGGTGGGAGCCAGGGTGAATACAGTCACAATGATCATGAAAAGATACAGGATGAGTTTGATGATGCCCGGAGTGGAACGGTGAAATTGTCCGTGCAATCGGGATCACTCCTTTTGGCTCATACTTTTACAATTTAGCCTGCTGTCTGTTTGTTGACCCGGAACACTCCTAATGAAATCAGGAAAATCACAATGAACAAAACCACACTAATGGTGGATGAATATCCCAGTTTGAAGAGGCGGAACCCGGAAATATAGAGATGCTGGACAAGAACCAGGGTACTATAGTTGGGACCTCCTCCGGTCATGGTATAGACCTGGCCAAATACCTGCAGGGAATAAATGATGGTAGTAAGCACCACAAAAAAGGAGGTAGAACGGAGACAGGGAATGGTCACATGAACCAATCGGCGAAGAGGACCGGCACCGTCGATTTCCGCCGCCTCCATGAGTTCTTTGGGAACATCTTGCAGTCCGGCTAAAAAAATAACGGTGTTATATCCGATTGTCCACCAGACCGAGGCGAGAACCACCCCCACCATGGCGGTCGAAGAAGTGGTGAGCCAAAAAATGGACTCGATATTAAAAAACTTCTGGAGATAATGATTCAAGATACCATAATTCCCTTCCAGGATCCATCTCCATAGTGCCCCCACCACTGTCACCATGATGACATATGGCAGAAAAATCACCGCTCGGGTAAAACCACGTCCCCGGAGCGGCTGGTTTAAAAGGAGGGCAAGAAAGAAACCACCGATGACGTTTATGGGCCCTACCATTGCCAGATAGGAAAAGGTATTTCGAAGAGCGATCCAGAAGAGCTTATCTGCCAGTAACCGGCTGTAATTCTTGACTCCGATAAACTTTCCTGCTCCCACGATATCCAGCTGGTAGAGACTGATGACAAAATTGGAAATGATCGGGCCAATCTTAAACAATAAAAACAGAACAAAAAAAGGGGCTAAATAAAGCCAGGGAGATTCCTGGATACGAGATATCCGGAATGATCTTTTCTTCTGGGAAGATACTTTTTTCATTCATCCATCCTCGTCATTTGGAAGAAAGTCCCAGAGGATTCATTGTAAGAGAGGATCCTCTGGGAGCCTTCATCATCTTCTGGGAAAAGTGGTTAGAAGATGGCGTTGATTTCGTTCGCTGCGTTATCGAGCGCCTCTTTCGGTTTCGCCTCATCGAGCATGACCGACAGAATCGCATTCAGGATGGGCGACATGGAGTTATCGGCACCAAAGCTCGCCGTCTGAACCAGAAGCGGTTCGAAATGAATGTTGTTGGCCTGTTCAATAAACACCCGGTAGTATTTGTAATCAGGCAGATTTTTATAGGCATCGCTCTGGATAACTTTCAACGAGGCAGGAATCTGACCGGCATTCCCCCAATCGACGCTGTGAGAGACGATGTAGCTGAGGAGTTTGATGGTGGCATCGATTTTACTCTTATCTGCTCTCTTGGGAAGAGTGAGGGTGTGAGAACCTGCCCACACTCCCGGCTGTTCGAAGACCTGGGGGAATGGAGCAACGACGATGTTCAGGTTCTTCTGTTCTTTCACGCCTGGTACCCACCAGGGACCTTCTATCAGAGAGGCAACTTTTCCGCTCAGGAAATCTTTGTCAATGTCGCTCTCATGGGGAGGAATCACTTTATATTTGTAGGCGAGATCATACATGAACTGGAGAGCTTTCACCCCCTGATCGCTGTTAAAGGCGGCCTGATCCTGGGTCTCGTTCAGGAATGCTCCGCCCTTCTGCTGGAAGAGCCAGCCATACGGTACATATCTGCATTCTTGTACACGGCCATCGGATGGTAATCCAGTGGAATCCCGTATTGCTTTCCGCCGTAGAACTCTCCTTCCCAAACATTGGTTGGAAAATCTTCTTTGACGATGTTGTTGTTTTTGGCGATTTCTTCCACTTCCATCAGCATATCGCGCGAGGCAAACTGGGAAATATCGGAGACATGCATGGCTAAGAGGTCAGGAGCAGCATTGGTTCCATAAGTGGTACTGAATTTGGTGAACACTTCGGTCCAGGGGGCGGTAAAGAATTCCACCTTCACATCCGGAGTCTCCGCCATGAAGTTGTTCACGATCTTTTCCATCCCGAACTTATCCGGCCCGGTCCAACCACCCCAGAAACGGATGGTGACCGGTTCAGCGGCAGATGCTACACTCGCCAAGCACAGGAGAACAGCGAAAACAAAAAGAACACTCCAACGAACAGTCGATTTCCAGGTACCCTTCATTTCTTTTCCTCCTTCTTTTCATTTCTTTATTCTTTCCAAGGTCACTCGGTACCAGATTGTTCCTGGGTCCATCACCTCCTCTTTCATTCATCTCCCTCTTCATCCAAAATTTTGCCGGATTCCAAAATGTCGATCCAGCTTTCCACCACCTGCCCGATGGCTTCCCGAGCCGTCTCCATGATCTTACGGGCTTCTCCGTAAGGCCGTGTTCCCTCCCTGGTGACGGCATCAACCAAAGTACGGCGGAGATCAGTCCCCACGTTCACTTTGGCCACTCCCAGCTGGATGCAACGTCTGACATCCTCGGGAGGAATTCCGGAACCGCCGTGGATAACCAGGGGAATATTGGTTCGCCGGGCAATTTGTTCCAGAATAGAAAAATTGATTTTTGGTTTCTCGACATAGACTCCATGAGCCGTCCCGACTGAAGGGGCTAAGGTGTGAATACCAGTCCGCTTGACAAAATCTTCCGCCACCTGGGGATCGGTAGCCACTGCTTTTTGAACATCATTACGGGTGGATTCAAAATACTCCCGGGTTCCCAAGATCACCCCCAATTCTCCTTCCACCGGAACCCCAAACCATCTCGCCATCTGCACCACAGATCGAGTCATCTCCACGTTTTTTTCGTAGGGTAACGAGGAGCCGTCGATCATGATGGACGAGTATCCATCTTTCAAACACCGTTCCGCCAGCTCAACGCTGGTACAATGGTCCAGGTGCATGATCATGGGGAGATCCGATTTCCTCACCATGACATCAACCAGCGCCATAGCCACTTCTGGAGGAAAATACTGGATATCCACTTCTCCGGTGGCGATGATGATGGGACAGCGCTTTTTTTCCGCAGCCCTGACTACCGCCTGGAACATTTCCACGTTGAAGACATTGAATGATCCCAGGGCAACTCCTTTTTCTTGTGCCATTTTAAAAAGGTTCAATGGGGATTGGGTGAGCATATCTTTTCTCCTTCAAAAAAGTTTAATTTTCCTTCTTTAGAAATCATTTCCAACATTTTTTTGGCTGCTGACTCGTCCGTCACTAAACAGTTGATGTACTTTCCCCGAAGCGCTCCCAGAATGGCCTCGGCCTTATGTTCCCCGCCAACGATGGCCAGGGTGACCGGAGTGTTCCGGAGTTGCGATAAGGTGACACCGATGATGCGCTGGCTTGATTCAAACTCACAGGTCCTTCCCGTCCGGTCAAAAAACCGGGAGAGAATGTCCCCCACGGCATTGGATTGGAGTATCTCCTTCCGATCCGGCTCCGGAAGATATTTCATATGGAGCAGGGGCGGATGAGCTGGTTCGCGCGGCTGAATAGCTCCAATTCCGAACACCGCCATGTCCATCTCATCCCATTTGTTCGTCACCGTCTGGATTCCACCATCGGATAATAGCGCGGTTTTAATCGCTTCTGATTCCACCAGGGCGGGGGCATGTAAAGAATGACACCTCCCACCCATTTTTTTTTGCATGATTCGAACCAATTCATTGACCTGGAAAAACTGCTCCGCTTCTCCTAATCCTCCGATGAGCGGAATCCAGGTCGGCTGAAGGAAGGAGAAATTTCCGGACGGGAATTCCGATAAGAAGGTGAAAACACTTTTTCCCCATCCCACTCCCACCTTAAAATTGGCTCCTAAAAAATTCATAAATACTTTTTCCGCTCGATGAGCCAGGTTCTTGTAGAGCATGGGGTTTTCCGGATCACCGTTGGGAACAATCTCTAAAGCCTTCAATGGAAAAAACTTGTTCAGTCTCCTGGTGAGGTCCTGGCAGGAGGACTCAGAGGGGTCCACCACCCGAATCTGCACGATTCCGGAAGCAAGACCATCCTGGAGACACCGTACAATCCGGGTCCGGGATATCCCCAAGAATCGAGCAATTTCCTGCTGGGTCATTTTTTGCTCATAGTAGAGTTTGCACACCTGTACGACTAGGGCTTCATCGGAAAGCCCCATGATCCACTCACTCTCCCTTTTTCAGTACTCATTTTTTGACATGAATACAATGATGATCAGAATAATCCATTTGTTCTCTATTATACATTTGTCCGATACAATTGTCCAGATCAATATTGCACCAGAGGTGAAAGAAAAATAACCGCAAAGAAAGAAAATGTCTCCGTATTAATAAAATAGAGGGAAAATTCCACATGATATAATGGCACGTGAATACCGGAAAGATGGTGGGGAGAAAAAAAATGAAGAAAGTATTGGCGGTGATGGGATGTACCCGGAAGCTTTCCACGTTCCAGGTGGTGGAGTGGTTTGCCCGTAGAATAGTAGTGAAACGGAACCGGGAATTACTACCCTGAAAATACGTTGAAAAGATGTGGAATGGGGAAATTGGTAAGGACCGTGAGTCGTGAGTCGTGTAAAAATGTTGAGTTGGGGAGTTGTTGAGTGGTTGAGTTGGAAATAACCATATGGAAAAGAACAATGCAAAATAATAAAAAACAACTCCGAAGGAATCTCCCCTTAGGATAAAGGGGAGGTTGTTGTTTTCAGGGTAGGGTCTACGGATTCTGCCGCGGATGAACAAGGGCTATGAACTCCTCCGGCGTACTGTGAGGAGCGGGGGCTGGGATTCGGGAGATGTTTACGTAACTCCTTCTCGTAAGATATCAATGAGTACATCGGTGAAACCGGTGTCATTTATTTCGTTGCTGAATGGTTTATTCTTTTCCATGGCGTATCCCTCTTTCTTTTTAAGATGTGATTTGCATGATCATCACCTTAGGATACGCCACCTGTTCAAATCTTCCAAACACAACTTTTGAGTATAACTCGGAAATCATCTAACCGAGGACTAATTTACACCTGAAATAGGACTTGATCCCAAAAACTGGACAATCATTTATTAACAAGGCATGAGGTCAGGGTATCCATACAGATTTTTGGAATTTTTGGACGTTCCAGGTTAAGAGAGTGAGTTTTATATTTTGAATTTTGCGCTCCCATTTAAAAAAAGTCTTGGTGTAAACTGGTGATATTCAAATGGGTAGGGTGGGTATACCAGTGAAGGGGAATAGTGATGAGCGGTGAAAGCTACACCATTAAAAAACTTTCCAAAATTACCGGGTACTCAGCAAATACCATCAAAAGATCAAAATGTTAACGGTGAGAAGGTTACCAGGGTACTCAAATGATGATGCTCGAGGGGTACTCACCTGGGTGAAAGAGTTTTTGGTGGGGAAAAAGAAGGGTGAGGTGCAGTACGGCCTCGTAACCAAGAAAGGAGAGCAGCAACATGAGAAATCGGGTGTTTTGGAGTTGGATACTTTTCATGATTATCGCCTCAGTCATTGCAGTTTGTGCAACCAATCTACAAGCCAAGGAAGTCAAGGCCCAATTTGGCTCCCCCCAGCTTGCCAATCGCAATCTACCAGGGCTAGCGGTCAGGACGGTTGAGGAAGCCCTGGCTCTGTCTGATGACCAGATTGATCTGACCACTGCCATACTGCTACTCTCACAGGAGACTTACCGGGATTTATATCTGATCAATATAGATGTCAATCAGTACCGAGACCGCATCGACGAGATGGCCATGGACGTGGCAAAGAAGATAGAAAAAGAAAAGGACCCGGAAGAGATCATCAAGGTGATAAACCGATACCTTTTCCAAGAGCTGAATTTTACGTCTATTAGTGAGGAAATAGAATCTAAAGACTTCTTTTTAAATTTTGTTCTGAGTGAGAAAAAGGGAAACTGCCTGGGCTTATCGATTCTCTACCTTGCCATCGCCGAGCG
>JAPLGF010000357.1 GCA_026390275.1 Candidatus Atribacteria bacterium | reverse complement strand
TCACACCGTACTTGTATCGTTATCTTTTCAAATCTTTTAACGAACATTCAATTTGCGAAAATCAAACCAGGTATCGATCACCCCTATCCAGCTGATGATGGAACTGAAAAGGGGCTGGAACACAACGAAAAGCAAAATGACAATAACCCCGGGTTTGGATTTCACATATTTCCCCAGAAAAAAATAAGCAACCGATACCCCTTGAACCAGAAAGAGGGTTTGAGTCACCATCTGGAGGTTGAGACCGATGGTACCCAGAATCGATGTTCCCCCCAGAAGGACAAACGCCCAGCTTAAAACAAACATCCAAAAAACGGAAACAGGAAACCTCCAGCTTCCAAAAGGGGGAAAAACTGGAAAGACGATTCCAATCCGTTTCCCCACCCATTTCCCCAAGAAAAAATTGAGTACCGTATCAAAGAGTGAGGCTAAAATAAGGATGGCTGGAAGAGCAATCGTGAGCAGGTTGAGAATTTTTTGGAAGTTTCCATCCCCCATTCCACCCAACATTTGGGCGGTCTTTTGAAATGTTTCTTCCATAACCCGGAGATTTTCAGTAATAGGATTTTTACCGGTCAAAAGGAGGGCAATACCGATGAGAGCAAGTTTCGAGAGGACAGACACCACACTCCCTAAACTTATCACCTCAAAAGACGATCGCTCCTTTTTAATCAGATATCCCATACCCAGGCCGATGAGGGAAAACCCAACAAAGCATACCAGTGCTTGAAGTAAACCAGAAAAAGCAAGCACAATCAGGGTCGCGACTCCCGATGCTAAAAGCCCGGTACGGAGATCCCAACGAATCACTAAAAATAATACTGGAAGTGGACAAACAAAACTGAGCACAAAACCTAATACTGGTATATAAATGGATGAAAGATACAAAATGACCGTTAGAGCCGCCAAAAAAGCCCCTTCCACAGTCGGTCGCAATTTTCTCATGGGATGGAATGGACTCAAAAGAGTTCAGTCCAAAGCATAGGGCAAAAAACCAATCTCGCGTGCCCGTTTGATGGCTCGAGAGAGACCTCTCTGATGCTTGGCACAAACGCTGGTTACTCTTTTGGGAACGATTTTACCCCGCTCACTGATAAAACGACCCAGGCGATTGATATCTTTATAGTCAATGTCAACGGATCCTTTCTCGACACAAAAGACACAATTTCTTTTTCTGGTTTTCCGGAAAAACTTCTTTCCGGTATCTCTTTCTGGCCTCATGATCTATTTTCCTCCCTTTCGGAATGAATATCGGCTGGACTGGATTTGGGATTATTTCTTTTTTCCCGACCGAGGAGAGTCACTTTCTCCGCCACAATCTCGTATTCTGTTCTGCTCTGCCCGGCATGATCGGGATAGGTTCGGACCTGAATATGGCCTTCCACAAATACCAAAGCCCCCATCCGGATCTGGTCGTGACACCACCGGGCCAGATCTTTCCAGACAATGATACGGAATATGTTCTTTTGATCAGGATTGTCCTTCTCGATCCGCTCGTACTGAGAAACGATTAGTTCAAAAGTCGCAACCGCCGTCCCGCTGGGGACATAACGCAGGGTCGGTTCTTCGGTAACATTTCCCAGCAAAAAAACTTTATTGAGGATTGGCTGATCCATCTCCAGAGGTCGTTCCCGGAACAGCTGTCACAGCTGGTTCTTCATTTTTCTCTTCCGTAACTGCAGAAGTTTGGGCTGAAGATTGAGGTTCCTGGCTGACAGGAGTCACTTTTTTCTCTTCTTTCACCACAATGTGGCGAATGATTTCTTCATTCAGATGGATGAATCGAACCATTTCTTTGACTGCATCGGGAGAAAGACGGAAATTCAGAAAAACATAAATCCCTTCTGTTTGTTTCCGAATGACATACGCCAGACGCCTCTTCCCCCAAACGTTCACACCATCGATTTCTCCACCCAGCTCGCCCACCCGTGTCTTGACTCGATCAACCACTACCTTGACCTCGTCCTCGGACAACGTTGGTTTAATAACCACAGCCAACTCGTATTGATTCATCATATGTCCTCCCTTCGGTCTTTTGGTTTCACCCTACCGGATGAAACAGGGATCTTTCGACCGCCTCATAAATTGTATTTTTAATACTCCCCCACCCCACATCTGGCGGGGACCACTTCTAAGTACCCATTTCCCAGGAAGAAAGGTATTGGATCTGTTTTTCAGTCAGTTTTTCGATCTCCACGGAGAGGGAAGAAAGCTTCAAACGAGCCACCTCTTGATCAATTTCCTGGGGTACTGTATACACCTCAGGCCTGAGATCAGAAACGTGTTCTTTTATATATTGCACAGATAACGCCTGATTTGCGAAACTCATATCCATCACCATGGGGGGATGGCCTTCCGCACAGGTTAAATTCACCAATCGCCCTTCACCCAAGAGATAGATCCTTTTCCCATTCGCCAATGTGTATTCATCCACCATGGAACGGACACTTCGCTTATTTACGCTGACCTTTTCCAAATCTTCGATATCGATTTCTACGTTGAAATGTCCGGAATTGGAGAGGATGGCTCCATCATTCATCAGGAAAAAATGCTCTTTCCGAATAACAGAAATATCTCCGGTTACGGTGATAAAAAGATCCCCCCAGGCCGCAGCCTGGGTCATGGACAGGACTTCATTTCCATCCATCAAGGCTTCCAGGGCTTTAACGGGATCCACTTCCACCACCGCCACCCGGGCCCCCATCCCGCGGGCCCGCAGCGCAATACCCCGTCCACACCAGCCATATCCCACCACCACACAACGACGTCCACTCAAAAGAATATGGGTGACACGGAGAATTCCTTCCAGAGTACTCTGACCCGTTCCGTACCGGTTATCAAAAAGGTGTTTGGTATCGGCATCATTCACGGCAATAACCGGGTACCGGAGTTTGGCATGGTACGCCATACTGCGCAGTCTGGTCACCCCGGTGGTGGTTTCTTCGGTCCCACCCATGACTCCTGCCAGGAGATTTCCTCCTTTTTGATGCAGGGTCGAAACCAGATCAGCTCCATCGTCCATCGTCACCTGGGGCTGAAAAGAAAGAACGCTCTCAATATGCTGATAATAGGTCTCCCGGTCTTCCCCCCGAACGGCAAAAACAGAAATACCAAAATCCTGCACCAGAGAGGAAGCAATTTCGTCCTGAGTACTGAGCGGATTCGAGGCACATAAACGAACTTCTGCCCCCCCCTCTTTCAGGGCGGTCATCAAAACAGCAGTCTCCGAGGTGACATGAAGACAGGCAGCGATTCGCACCCCCTGGAGAGGTTTTGTATTTTTCCACCCGGCAGCAATACCCGACACCACCGGCATTTCCCGCTGCACCCATTCAATCTTTTTTCGACCCTCAGATACGAAAGCCAGATCGGATACATGATAGTCCATAAAACACTCCCTCACAGTCCGGCCAAATCGGAAATGATACGAACTTTATCAGTTTTCTCCCAGGTAAAATCAGGATCCAGACGACCAAAATGTCCGTAGGCCGCCGTTTTCCGATAAATTGGCCGCCGGAGATTCAATTCCCGGATAATGGCTCCGGGACGGAGATCAAAAACCTTCTTGACAATTTCCAGAATTTTTTCGTCGGACACTTTCCCCGTTCCAAAAGTGTCGACAGAAACGGAAACCGGATTGGCAACTCCGATGGCATAAGCCACCTGAATTTCACACTTATCTGCCAGATTAGCAGCCACGATATTCTTGGCGACATAACGGGCGGCGTAACTTGCCGAACGGTCCACTTTCGTGGGATCTTTTCCAGAAAAACAACCGCCTCCATGACGACCGAATCCACCGTAGGTATCGACAATAATTTTTCTCCCGGTGAGACCGGTATCACCTTGTGGCCCGCCAACCACAAACCGGCCGGTGGGATTAACCAGAATGCGAGTCTTCGCATCCAAAAACTCTTTGGGAATCACCGGCTTAATCACTTCCTCAAACATATCCCTTTCCAGCTCCTGATGAGCCGTATCGGGATGGTGTTGGGTCGAGACAATGATGGTATCGATGTTCCGGGGAATTCCATTCTTATAATTCACGGTCACCTGTGTCTTCCCGTCCGGGCGAAGATAATTCACAATTCCCTTTTTTCGGACCTCAGAGAGTCGCATGGCCAACCGGTGCGCCATAGCTATGGGGAAAGGCATCATCTCGGGAGTTTCATTGCAGGCATAACCGAACATCATCCCTTGATCCCCAGCTCCTAAGGCAATATCGGCAGACTGTTCATCAATGGCAGTCAGGATAGCACAGGTGGCGTAATCAAAACCAAATTTCGCCCGGGTGTATCCAATATCCCGGATGGTATCACGGGCAATACGTGGTATATCAACATAACACGATGTACTCACCTGGCCGGCAATCATGACCATTCCTGTCGCCACCAGCGTTTCCACGGCAACTCGTCCCTGGGGATCGAGGGTGTAAATTGCATCCAGAATCGAATCCGATATCTGATCAGCCATTTTGTCGGGATGACCTTCAGTCACTGACTCCGATGTGAACTGAAACGTTTTTTCTGACATGTCACATCCTCCCTTTTCTTTCAACTGAACATTTATTTCTCATGGTGGAGCGAGACTGCATTGGTCATTTTTCCCATCGGGTTTTCTCTCTATGATTTCGTGACAGGAAAGCGAGTCCCTGGGATCGACAGAACTCAAGTGAGTAAAGTATCACAACCGGGAAGGAGATGTCAATGAATTTCATCCAGTACATTGAGATCCTGTTTTGGGGAATAAACCAGACGGGCGTTCCTCCACAACTTCTCTAATTGATAGAAGATACGTTCTTCTTCACGAAAAATGTGAATGATGAGATCCCCATAGTCAATGAGAATCCATTCTCCGGTCTCTTCCCCTTCCACGTGGTAGGGAAGAACTGACCATTCCTTGAATTTCATTTGAATGGTATCGGATATGGTTTTGGTCTGGATCGTAGTGGGAGCACTACAAATAAGCCAAAAATCGGCAACCGGAAAAACCTCTCGCAGATCAAAAATGACAATATCACGTGCCTTTTTTTCCTCCGCTGCCTGAAGAGCAACAAAACATTCTTCTTTATTGTTCACCCTGTTTTTTCTCCTTGGTAAAAAAATCATGAATCATCTGGCGGGAAGCATCCAAATGGGGTTCCCAATAACTGACCCCTTCAATATACACTGGCTCTCCCGCCATCATTTCCATGGATACCATCCTTTGTTTGAGACCCTTAAACCAGAGAGCTAAATTCACGATTTCATCGCCCGGTATGTTGGTCACTAATGCCTGCCGGAGCTGTTCCATGATCTGAGGGATTTTAGGAAGATGGAGTGGATTGTCCATTTCATTAAGCATCGCTTCCAAGAATTTCTGCTGTCTCTTGATCCGTCCGATGTCTCCCAGCTTGTCATTTCGGAATCGGACGTATTGCAGGGCTTTCTGACCACTCAGTCGTTGCTTCCCCGCTGGAATGTCGATATTGAGATCCTGGGCTTTATCGATATACTTCATCGGTTTCTCCACGTCGATCTCTACACCGCCCAAGGTGTCGATCACCACCTCAAATCCCTGGTAATCCGTTTCCACAGTGTAGGGGATAGTTAACCCCAAGTTTTTCTCCAGGGTTCCCTTGAGGAGTTTGATCCCTCCCCTGGCATACGAATGATTAATTTTATCAAAACCATTCTCGGAAACTTCCAATCGGGAATCCCGGGGGACAGAATAGAGCATGATCTCTCCGCTGTGGACATTCATACACACAAGGATAATGGTGTCACTTCGCAGGGGTTTAACGCTGTCTTGTCCCACCACCAGAATACAGGTATTTTCAGGTTGTTTATACCCCATCACCGTCTTGACCACCTGGTTCCGTATCGGTTGGTTGAGCCCAAAAAAAACGGATCCCCCCAGCAGGATACCCAGAAAGATATACAGGATCTTCCAATTCCTTTTCCGCTTTCCCACTTCTAGTAACATCCTTCGGACATACGAGTAACCTCTTTATTCCAGGCATCAAGACTGGATGGATAAATAATCTTTTGTGAACGGAAAAGATACCGTAACTTACATTCTAAAGCTTTTACATAGGTTCTTGAGAGACCAAGTAATAAGGATTCCCGCAGGACTTTGGCGTCCGGAAAAGTCCGCCCTGGTTCAGTCATGTCGGCTATGAAAAGTATTTTATCAAAATCTGTCATATCTGCACAGGCAGTTGCATGCCAGCAAACGGCATGCAAAACGGAATAATCCGTGATCCCAAATTTTTCCATGATGAAGTAAGGACCAGCAAAGGCATGGAATATCTCCGGAATCAAGGAACCAACGGGAAGAAAAAAGGAAGGGAGACAGGAACGAAGGACTTCGGCCGGTTGGGTTCGGGCAGAATCATGAATGAGACCGGTGAGATAAGCTTTCTCGCTATCAGAATGGAACAGTTCCGCAATTTTGCGAGATTCCTCGGCCACACCAAAAGAGTGGTCATAACGATGCGGAGTGAGGGTCTGTTCTAACCACTCAATGATGGAGTTAATCACCGGCATAGAGACCATTCTTATTGATGTAATTTTCGACTGATTCCGAAACCAGGTATTTAATTGATTCCTTATTCCGAACCCTCCTCCGAATCTCAGACGACGAAATCGCCAGAGCAGAAACCTCGATGGTCTTGACCCGGGAACGGTATTTCCCTTCCCAGCCAACCAGCTTGTATCCGGGACGCGAGGCAGCCACGAACGTACTGAGTTCAAAGAGTTGATCTGGATTGTTCCAAGCACGGATTTGCGCGAACGCATCAGCTCCGGTTATGAAATAGATCTCGATCTCCTGGCCCCATTTTTCACGAAAAAAACGAACCGTATCCACTGCATAGGATGGGCCTGGTCGTTCCATCTCCACCCGCGAGACCTGAAAAAAAGGATTGGTGATGGTAGCCATGACGGCCATCAGATATCGATGTTCCGAATCGGTAATGGTCTGGCCAACTTTATGAGGTGGGCGAGCAGAGGGAACAAAAACAACTTCTTCCAGCTGAAAGTAATCCCTGACTTCTTCCGCGGTGACCAGATGACCGAGGTGGATGGGATCAAAGGTTCCACCCATGATTCCTTTTTTTACCAATGGACCTTTCTCCTTCCCAGATCCGTTACCAACCGGTTTTTTTCGCCAACTCTCAAATTATTCTCTCACCTGACCAGAACCATACACCACAAATTTGGTGGTTGTTAGCTCGCGGAGTCCCATTGGCCCCCGAGCATGGAGCTTTTGAGTACTGATTCCTATCTCCGCCCCCATCCCAAATTGTTCACCATCGGTAAAACGAGTCGAGGCATTCACATATACCACTGCCGCATCAATTCGGGCAAGAAATTCCTGAGCGTGAGTATAATCCCGGGTCACGATCGCTTCCGAATGCCTGGTTCCATACTGGTTAATATGACGAATGGCTTCCGCTAAATCCGGTACCACTTTCACAGCCAGAATCAAATCAAGATACTCGGTCACCCAGTCTTCTTCAGTAGCCGGGATGACATCCGGAACATAACGCTTCACCATGTCACACCCCCTAATTTCGACCCCCTTCTCCCGGAGAGCGGTGATGACCAGGGGGAGGAATACCGGAGCAACCGCCTGATGGACCAGAAGGGTTTCCGCCGCATTACATACACTGGGCCGTTGCGTCTTGGCATTGAGAATGATTCGTTCCGCCATGACCAGGTCCGCTGGATCATCCACGTAAACATGGCAATTCCCCACTCCAGTTTCTATCACCGGAATGAGAGAATGTTCCACCACATTCTGAATCAGGTGAGCACCTCCCCGGGGAATGGCAACATCAATGTATTCTCTCAAAGACAACAGGGTCTTCACATCCTCATGGCTGGTACTCTCTACCAGGCTCACTGCATCCTCAGGGAGACCGCTCTCTTTCAAGGCGGTACGCGCTAAAGCCACTAAAAACCGGTTAGAATGAATGGTGGAACTGCTCCCGCGGAGCAAAACCGTATTCCCCGATTTCACCGCCAGGCCGATACTATCTACGGTTACATTGGGACGGGCCTCGAAAATGATAGCCAGCACTCCCAGGGGAACTCTCACCTTGTTAATCAGTAACCCATTGGGCCTCCGAACCCCTTCCAAAACTTCCCCAACCGGGTCGGGAAGACCGGCCACCCGGCGCAGCCCGAGAGACATCTCCTCGATACGTTTTTCATGGAGGAGGAGACGATCAATAAAAGCCGATTTCATTCCGGAAAGAAGTGCAGTTTCGACATCTCTCTGGTTCTCCCGCAAAATGGCGTCCTTTTCATTCTCCAGACGTTCAGCTAAGGCGAAAAGAAAATGGTTTTTCACTCCGGTGGAAGCATTCATGAGAACGAAAGAAGACGATCTGGCTCGCTGGGCAAGGGACTGGATCTGGTCAGACATTTTCTTTCTCCTCCCGATGAAATAATACCATATTATCAATGTGAATGACTTCTTCCTCAAAAATGCGATCCGGAAAGATCACTCTGAGCTCGGTAGAATGAAGACCGTGAATTTTTTTTAATTCGGTGGATGAATAGTTCACCATTCCCCTCCCCATCAAACACCCGGTTTCATCCATGATTTCGACACAATCTCCCACATCAAAGGTTCCGGTTACTTTTCGTATCCCCGCCGGAAGCAGGCTTTTGTTTTGCAGCAATGCCTCAGCAGCCCCGAAATCGATGAAAATTTTTCCGTGTATCATCATGCCGAATGCGATCCATCTCTTGCGATTTTTAAGAGTTTCCGGTTGGGGATAGAAAAAAGTCCCCACCGTCTCTCCGTGCATGATACGATGGAGAATTCCAAAATCCTTTCCTGAAGCCAGGATCACCCCGGCTCCGGAAATTGACGCTATACGGGCTGCCAGGACCTTAGATTTCATCCCGCCCGTGGAAACCGTGGTTCCTTCTCCTCCTGCCATGCTCTCAATATCGCTACTAACCCGTGGTACTTCTGGTATCAAAGTGGCGGTGGGATCTTTTTTGGGGTCTGCGGAAAAGAGGCCATCCACATCCGAAAGAATGATGAGCAACTGAGCATCGACTAAGGAAGCCACCAGGGCAGAAAGACGATCATTATCACCAAATTTCAGTTCTTCAATGGCCACCGTGTCATTTTCATTAACGATCGGAACCACCCCCAGATCGAGGAGTGTTTCCAGAGTATTCCGGGCATTGAGATATTTATGCCGGTTACTGATGTCTTCGGGGGCTAAAAGGATCTGCGCCACCGGTCGTTGGAAGCGGAGAAAAGCCTGA
>JAPLGF010000187.1 GCA_026390275.1 Candidatus Atribacteria bacterium | reverse complement strand
ATATAAGAACCTGCATCTTTACCGCAATTTGTGGTATCACCATTATTAACCAACTTGCGGGCCCCTCGTATCAAACCAACTTCCGCATGGAAGCTTAAGTGGAGTTCTCCTCCCGTTCCCGGATGGCGCGGTCTTTTTCCTTCCCTCCTTCCGAAAGACAGAAATAGGAGTTATTTCCGATAAAATGAGCTGTATCATTTGCAAATCAAAGGAGAACTTGATCTGTAAAAGGCCAAGTATCAGTACCTGGAAGTCACTCGCTGCCGTTGTTTTTTTTCTTCCCCTATGATATAGAAATATATCCACATAACACTACGGGGGAGCTCATGGAAGGGTATCATTCAAAGTACAGTTTTCGGACGTTTCTCATCCTCGCAACCGGACAAACGGTATCGATCGTTGGTTCTGGTCTCACTGGTTTCACGCTGGGAATATGGATCTACCAGAAGACCCATTCCGCCACGCAATTTGCCCTCATCATGCTTTGTGCTTTTCTCCCGGCTATTTTTATTTCTCCGGTGGCAGGAGTCATAGTGGACCGTTATAACCGGAAATGGGTGATGATCGCAGCTGATACCGGGGCTGGTTTATGTACCCTCTCAGTGGCGCTGCTTTTCATCACCGGAAAGCTCGTGCTCTGGCATATCTTCCTTTTCGGGGGGTTGACCTCCATGTGCGGTGCTTTCCAGTCCCCCGCCTTTACCTCCACCTTCAGTCTGCTGGTGTCAGAAGATCAGCTGGGACGGGCCAATGGTCTCTGGCAGACAGGGCAGTCCCTGGGACAGATCGTCTCTCCGGTCGTGGCCGGGTTCCTGGTGATCCGCATTGGGGTCCAGGGGGTGATGATGATCGATT
The DNA here is from genome assembly GCA_026390275.1 of Candidatus Atribacteria bacterium. GTDB lineage: Bacteria > Atribacterota > Atribacteria > Atribacterales > Atribacteraceae > JAPLGF01. Next base: position 9,981 of record JAPLGF010000187.1, on the reverse strand, counting down.
TCGCCACCTTCCTTTTTGCAGTTACCACGACTCTTGCGGTCCGCTTCCCGAGGCTTGAAATCTCCCCGGAACTGAAAAAAGCTCAGATGTCTCTTTTTTCGGAATTCCTGGTGGGAGTGAACTATGTCCGCCATCGTGCCGGACTCTTCAGCTTACTTGGAATCTCTGCTCTCTCCAACTACTGTGTGGGAATCATCATTGTGCTCTTCACTCCCATGATGCTCAATCTTACCACTCCGGAAACTTTGGGTCGGGTTTTTTCCATCGGAGGTTTCGGGGGTTTTTTAGGAGGGGTTCTACTCAGTGTTTGGGGAGGACCGAAACGAAAGATTATGGGCTTTTTGGGGTTTATGTTCGTATCTGGTTTATTCACCATGCTTTGCGGATTGAAACCATCGATGGCCTTGATCGCTGGAGCGTTGTTCGGAGTTTTCTTTACAATTCCTCTGATCAATGGATGCGACCAGGTCATCTGGCAGAAAAAGATCCCCCCGGAGATTCAGGGTCGGGTCTTCTCGGCACGGAATATGATTGGAATGTCCATGATGCCGATATCGTTCCTCTGCGCCGGTCCTTTTGCCGACCGGATATTTGAACCGTTGTTTGCAACCGGGGGAGCACTGGTCCCTCTTTTTGGTCCCATTTTCGGTACCGGCCCAGGGCGCGGAATCGGTTTTCTCTTCAGCATCCTGGGTCTCCTGATTTCTCTCATTACGGTTATCGGCTATACCTATCGCCCCCTTCGCAACGTGGAAGCGGAGTGAATGCCTGTTGGATAGTAACAAGTGATCATACCCATCATGCCATCACCCGGTGAACGAAAACCACTTTCACCCCCCATGTTGATATAATATTCTATGTTCGTGCTGCTTTTCTTTATGATTTTCATAGATTAAAACGGAGGAAAAATTATGGTAAAACACCTGATTTGTTATATTATACTTTGCCTGATTATCGGAGTATTCGGTGCCACTCAAAAAGCTTCGGCTGTTCAACCACCCCTCATTCCACTGGAGGACGGGATAACGACCGGGAAATGATCATCTCGCTCAATCAAAGAGATCCCCGGGTTTTCGATGCTTACCGGATCAATATCGAAACCGGGGAGATGAAGATGATCGCTCAGAACCCGGGCAGCATCGTGGGGTGGCTCACCGATCACGACGGGAAGCTCCGAGTGGGGATCACCACCGATGGAGTGAAATGGCTTATCCAGCAGGGGATCGCCAATCCGAAGCGAGTAGGTATCTATGGCGCTTCCTATGGAGGATACGCCACCCTGGCCGGGATCACCCTCCCCTCTGATCTCTATGTCGCCGCCGTGGACTAGGTTGGCATTTCTGACATTTTCACCTTTTTAGACACTATTCCCCCTTACTGGGAACCGCAACGACAGATGATTTTTGAAATGATCGGTGATCCAGTCAAAGACCAGGAGCTCCTCCAATCGGTATCCCCATTTTTCTTAGTCGATCGCATCAAAACCCCGCTCTTCATTGCCCAGGGTGCCAATGATCCCCGAGTGAAGAAAGTGAAATCTGATCAAATCGTGGAAGCCTTGAAAAAAAGAGGCGTCAGTGTCGAGTACCTGGTGAAAGAAAACGAAGGTCACGGCTTCGCCAACGAAGAGAATCGCTTTGATTGCTACCGGGCCATGGAGAAATTCTTTGCCCAATATTTGGGTGGAAGGACCGAGTAGGGGAAAAAAGGAGAGAGATTTCATGACAAAAAAGAGAAAAACCTGGCGAGAAAAACTCCATAATGATCAGGAGCTTCCCAAAGTGGTCAATATTAGTGATACCATGAGTAAGCGCTGGAGAACCGGAACCTGCATCATTCCTGCGCCTCGGGAAGTGGATGCCATCATGCACCTGATCCCCCGGAAAACTCGTCACCATCAATCAAATCCGGGAAGTCCTTGCCACCAGCTATTGAACCACTATCGCCTGTCCCATCACCACCGGTATTTTTTCCTGGGTGGCTGCCCATGCTGCCGAAGAAGCCAGAGGGGAAGGAGAAGAAGACCCCACACCGTACTGGCGGACGTTGAAAACTGGAGGAATCGTCAATGAGAAATATCCCGGAGGAATTGAAAGGCAAAAGAAACTCCTGGAGGAAGAGGGATTCCAGGTGATACAGAAGGGGAAAAAACATATGGTTGAAAACTATCAGGAGCATCTCATCGGTACTGAACAGCTGGTGCAAATGGTAAAAGCGATGTGATCTCTGCTTCGATATTTGATACAATTATTAGGAAAAGTATTGATCCTTCACAATCGACGCACCGTATCAAGTTTTTTATTAAGCCAGTTTATCAGGGGGGAAGATCATGAATAAAAAAATTGTTTCACCGCTGCCATCCAGTATTCTTGTTTTATTGTTCGTCATCTGTTTCACGTTCTCGCTCTTTGCCCAAACCGATTCCACCACTGAATATACCACTTTGCTGGAGCGTCTTATCAGGGGAGATACCACCATTGATTTTACCCGGTTGCGAATGCTGTATGCCAGGACACCAGGCTACAATCCCTACGCAAAAATGGTGGAAATCAAAGGAAAAGAAAAAGAAATGTATGCGGCTTACCAAAAAGGGAATTACCAGGAAGCCATCGCTAGTGGGCAAACAATATTGGACCTGGTTTACCTCCGGGGCATGACCCACATGATTCTATCGCTTATCTATGACAAAACGAATGATAATCAGAAGAAAGATTTTCATGAAACCGTCTTCTTCAAACTGGTGGATTCGGTGATCAACTCCGGGGACGGAAAAACCCCGCAAACAGCCATGACGGTGATCAGCATCGATGAAGAATACAATGTGCTGGATGCTCTGGGATTTAATTCGGAGGGTCAGACTCTGCTGGATCAGGATGGAAAGAAATATGATCTTCTAAAGGGAAAGAATTCCAAAACCGGAGAATCTCGCGACTTTTACTTCAACATTGATCTCTTCTATGGGAAAGAGAATGAGATTCAACCCATCGCTTCAACAGCTCCCGAACCAGTATCCGGGATCCTGCCTTCCCCCACCGTTTCCCTTCCGGGAGTGACTCCTCAGGCTTCTCCCTTCCCTACTCCCCAAACCACCTTTCCCCCGATGATCCCTATCACTCCCCCCCCAACACCAATCGTGGTTCCCCAGCCGACTGCTGCCCCAACTCTCCCTCTTGTTTCGCAACAACTCGTTCTCGCTCCGCCAGCAGGGTGGGTTCCACAGCAACCAGGTGATCCATCACAGATTGCCTATTATCAGCTTCCCAACCAGCAGGGAACCGTGGTGGCCGAATGCTTCGTTCTTCTGGAAACCCTCTCCATGCCCATGAATCTTTCCGGATATCTCTCGCATATTCAAGCCAGTCGCCTGAAACCACCGGAATTTTCGGGATATGTTCCCCAACAGACCATTGAAACCGCCGTGGTCGGCCTTCCAGCACTTCGTCATGATTTCTTATTCACCATCAACAACCTTCAACTGAAAGCCATGGTAGTTTTTGTCATTCTGGGGAACAATGCCTATTCCTTCCTCTTCTACAGTATTCTGAAAGACTTCCCCATCTTAGAGGAACAGTTTAACCAGGTTCTCAAGACCGTCACCACCCAGACCGGATCCGGTCCTCAGCCTACTCCTTCGATTGGCACCACTCCCCTTCCACCCAACCCCGCCAATGTCTACCAGGATCCCCAGGGGAAATTCGCAGTTCCTCTTCCCTCTGGTGCCACTAAAAAACAGGATATTCAAAATGGAATTGTCTTCCGTAGCCCCAATAACGGGGAAATCTACCTCCTGAGCTACCCGGCAGAGACCGAGGTCCAGAACGCCGCCAACGGTCTGGCGGGGGGAAAAACCCTCCAGGGCCAGACTACTTTAAACGCCGGAAATCACCAAGCCCAGGTCAAGATCTACAGTTTCACCCAGAACAATACGAATTACGCCATGCTCCTTTCCAGTTATCCAGGAACATCATTCCTGCTCATCATCGTCATCCCAGCGGATCAGTATAACCAGTCACAGACCTGGATGACTCCCATGATCAGTGGAGTACAACTGAAGTAGAAGGAGGAAATGACCATGAAAAAGTTCAGTTTCTTTCTCATTCTTCTATTCTGGATCCTGGTTGTCCTCTGGCATATCCCTGGTTTGGCATTGGCTCAAAACACCGATAATCTTTTAAACTTACCCCCTCTGAACCAGGGAACGCCCGCTCCCAATCAAAATACCGGCCAGCTTCCGATCATCGATTTCTCCCAACCACAACCGACCAATCCCCCGGTTTCGAACCAGCAAAGTACCCTTCCGACTCCTCAGCCCCTTCTCAACAATCAAAACCAGGTCCAAATCCTCTCCCCCAATCCAACCCCGAACTCCAATCCAAATCAACCGCTTCCATCCGTCTGGAAAAAATACAATGTCCGGGAACTGATTGGAGTCGGCGATCAAGTGGGGGGAGGAATGGTCGAATATCCGGATCCCAAAGTGTGTCCAATCTCCGGGTTCTGAAGCAAGATGATAATAATGTGACTCCTTCTCAATTAGCTCTTTATGGTAACAATCAAACCGTTTCGGTCTATGATTTACAGGGAAACTACCAGGGAACGGAAATGTTCTTTCACTTAGAAGCGGGTGTCAATTCTTTATACACTACCAGTACTGGCCATGCCATGATCTACTGGGCTCCTGCCCAGGTGTATCAGGATAAATTCAAAAACTTTTTTACCCGGATGCGCACGTCCTATAAAAGCTCTTTGCGATGAGAGAGGTGGCCGGGGGCCGGGGGGGAGAGGGTGAGGGAGAAATCGAAGTTTTTAAAACAGAATTTTCATGATAATGAATCGGGTGAAATATTTCATAAAAAGAGTGGTTTGAAATGAATGGGTCTGATTGTTGATCGTTGTATTTTTAATCAGATCCCTATGAATAACCTGAGGAGGTATTTCTGATGGAAGAAATGGAAAGAGCAGTATGTAATCATCCGCGTTTGAACGAGAAAGCACCAGAATTTGAAGCGGTATCCACTCACGGAAAAATCAAGCTCTCTGACTACGCTAATCGTTGGGTCATACTCTTCTCCCACCCGGCGGATTTCACTCCGGTTTGTACCACCGAGTTTGTTGCTTTCAGTAAAGCAAATGAGGAATTCAAACAACGGAACACTCAGCTCATCGGTTTAAGTATCGACAGTGTCTTTGCTCATTTAGGCTGGATCCAGAGTATTGAAAAAAACTTTGGGGTTAAAGTCCCCTTCCCGGTTATTGCCGATCTCGATATGAAGGTAGCTCAGCTCTATGGGATGATTCATCCCGGAGCCGGAACCACTGCTGCGATTCGTTCAGTATTTTTCATTGATGATGAAGGAATATTGAAAGCACTCATCCACTATCCGATGAGCAACGGCCGGAACATCGACGAAATCCTTCGCTTACTGGATGCCCTCCAGACCAGCAAAAAGAATGGAGTCGCCACTCCGGCCAACTGGCGTCCGGGAGATAAAGTTATCATTCCCCCTCCTCCCACCCAGGAGGACATGTATAAACGGAAAGATATGGGTTATGAATATATCGATTGGTATCTTTCCTATAAGAAACTTTAAAAAGCCATGCCCTCTCTTTGATTTATTCAAATCTGAAAACAAACCTTCACAAAAGCGGTCGGGTCAACTTTATCGGTCAACGATAGAGTAATCTGACCGCTTTTCTTTTTATTGACCGGGCGTGACAATTCAAAAAACGGTAACGAGTCATCAGTAATGAGCCATATATGCCAGTTCCTGGCACCGAGAGAAATGAAAACCCCCTCACCTTACCCTCGCCCGCGGAGGGGAGATGTTAAACCCAGCCATTGTCCCACCACCTCAATTTACCAGAGACGGGGCGCGTTTTATAAGCAATAGAGTCGTGAAAAGAAGGGTGGAGCGGATCCTCCAGCAATGGCCCTATAGAACATTGGGGTGGGTGGCCGAGGCAGGTTAGAAACTTACTACTTACGGAGTCTGTGCCCCTACTTCAGGGTTAACAACAAAACGAGCGACCCTTGCTATTTCTAAAGCGCACATTTTTCTGGCATCCTTCTCAAGTGGCCAGCCAACAATATTAGCATGATTTGGATTATCCGGCACTGGCTGAGGTACCACACTAAGACTCTGAGCTGTCACATAACCAGTTTCCACATCCGCTCTGCTATGAAGAGTTCGAGATATACTTCTGGCTATTCCTCTTCCAATGCTCCAGATGTCATTTTCAGCAAGATTTACATGGCGAGTAACCGAAAGCTCTAAAGGATCTTCCGGCGGGATAAAAGCATCTTGTTTAACAGTTTGGTCTTGTTTACGGAACCATCTTGAAGAAGTAATATACCTTGCCAAAAGCTCGTTGTTAGCAATAGAATCAGTCATCCTGCTTTCCCAGTAATCTGTGAAATCAGCTCCAGCAAGTCCTCGGAAACATCTAACAAAACGAAATCCTTTCCGTGCCTTCTCTTTGTGCCGATTATAGCGGCAAAATATAACCAACCACTCGGATTGATACTTATAGAAATAACCTTATTCGAAGACTTATACCACTCTAAAGTAATTGCGCCATCCGGCTCAGCGCCAACATCAGGAGGCTCTATTCCAAGAGGAAGAGATTTTAAGAATATTCTCGCGCTCTGTAATGTTTCTGCTAAAATTGGTTTTGCATTCGCTCCATCCCAACCACCAAAGAAGCATTCCTCAAAAACTTCATCTAATTGTCGGAAAACTCCCTTGGCGACCAGCCCTAATGCATACGATTCTTGTAAGAGCTCATAACTCTTTTCCCTTTGATTGGTAATAAAGTTTGCTATGTCACTCGAAGATCCTGAAATAGTTAAAGGCATTGTAATAGTAGTAGTAGTCATATTTATTTGAGCTCCGATAAGATTTTATCTGTCAAACTACTAAAGAATATTTTGTTTTTAACCCAACGCATCTCTTCTAAGCACTCAATACGCAATTTATCATATGCGAATTGACTCTGCATAAATACGTCTATATCAAGAATCAAACCGATTTCCCCGGGAACATTCTGAATAGTTTTTATTAAATTAACCGAATATGCCGTTTCAGGAACTCGCATTACATCATGATGAAGATAACCATTAAGGGGCCAATTCAGATCCTTTAATGATTCCGGTGGATATTTATAATAATCCGCAAATTCGACTGTTTCTTGCTTAATAGAAATTTTATTTATGAAACGCAAACCAATTCGTCTGACTTCTGTTGGCTTTAATAATTCACAATAAATTGACCATAAACGTAAGGCTTCTTGACTGAAATAACCCCAGCTTTTATAAGGTTTAAGGCGACTAAAAACATATGCACCTTTATTGAATTGCACGATGTTGAGATTGTCACTTGAATACAATTTAAAACCTACACAGACATCTTCAAATGAGGGATTGTCCTCTTTTCCCGGAGGAGGAATTTGCACTCTCGCTTCCCGTAAAGTTTCAATTTTAGGAAAATCAGAAAGGCGTTCTTTTAATATATTAGGCAAAGTAGTTTCATCCCACTTTACAGAAGGAACAACGCGCATATCAAGAGCAGCCTCAACGATCGGGGCCTTTGATAAATGCGGAAATTTTTCTTTTAAATCTATTGGCTTTGTCATATTTTAATATTATAACAAAAAATCATTCAAAGTCTTGCAAAATATCGCTTATAATAACTACACTACCTAATTTCATTCTGTCTTATCTCCCCAAACCCCTGCCAAGATTTCTTCAGTTCGCTTTTCGGCTTCAGATCTGAGCAGTCGTACGCCTTCCAGCGCCTGTATCTGCCGGTCAAGTTTTTCCACGATTTGGCGTTGAATTTCTAGAGGAGGAAGAGGAATTTTGATTTGAGCTAATTGATCCTGATTAATTTTAGGCATTCCTGACCTACCCTCTTGAAATGGCTCGGTTTTCTTAGCAAAGAAATCGGACTGTAATACTAGGGTAGTGTAACAGTAATATATTTACAACAGCCATTGGCGGTGCCATAACTTTTCATGTGGAAACCAACCGATACCTTGATTATGAGGGAAGAACAACGAAGAACCTTGGAAGCCTGGGTTCGTGCGAAGAAGACGCCTCAAAGAGTAGTCATCCGCTCCCGTATTTGCTTGCTTGCTGCAGAGGGGGTATCGCATAATAAATAACTTAGTGACTTAGTACCAGGCACCGTTAAGTTTTTTGTTCCTTTCTCATGGTGACATTTTCACAGAACAGTTTAAGGGTGACAATATCACAGAATAATCACAATCGGATCATTTTTCACCCCCCAAACACAGTATCATATGCTATAATTTTACCGTGTCCAGGTTGTTCCCGATAAAGTCTAATATATGTTCTGAACAAATGTTCAAATATTTAGGTGTACTTTTAATAAGGTGTTTCGTGTATTCCCTTGAGTTTTTGTCAGATTTTTGGAGGTGATGGAATGAGGGAAAGAAAAATTGCACAAGTATGTATGATTGTGAAAGATGCTCAAAAATCTATGGAACAATATTGGAATATTTGGGGAATTGGACCTTGGGAAATCCATAATTTTACCCCTGAGTCAATTCGAGATTTTATTGTGCGGGGAAAACGAGTGGAAGAAGATTTTGAAAATATTATTGCAGTAACATGGGTAGGGGATATTCAAGTTGAGCTTGTTCAACCAGTAAAAGGTCCCAGTATTTATTGGGAATTTTTGAATAAAAAAGGGGAGGGTATTCATCATATTAAAGAGTACGTAAAAGATGAGGATATGGAAACAGTTTTAAATGAATATAAACAAAAGGGCATAGGTGTTATTCAAAGCGGTAAATTTGACGGGGATGTTTTTTATTACCTTGATACCGAATCTACCCTGGGTTATTTATTGGAACTCGGAAATTGTGGCAAAGTTCGTAAACCGGTGAGATGGTATCCACCAGAGGCAAAACCTATTAAATAATAGTTAATTGATAATATTCTTGGTGCGAAAGTTGAGTTCTTTAAGTTAGAGGGGGAAAAAAATCTCCGGAATTAAATGGGAGGGAAGAAAATGTTAAACCACAAGACAAAATGGATCTCTTCAATATTGGTTGCTTGTTTGATCCTCTTCACGATAAGCGCTATTACAACAGCAGAAGATTATACTTACCCTAAAAAAACAAAATACGATGGGGAAAAGATAAATGTTGCCATGGTATCCGAAGGAATATGTGAGGAGCTCATACCACTTCTTCCAGAATTTGAAGAAAAAACTGGTATAAAAGTTAACCTGGAATTATATCCATACCCCAACCTTCAGGAAAAAATGATGATCGCCTTGACTCAAAAAAGTGGAGCATATGATGTGGTACACATCGATTGTGTTCGCTACGGACAATTTGCAGGTCAAGGTTGGGTTATACCACTCGATGATTATATTTCTAAAACGGATCCAACCATCCTGGCCCTTGATGATCATCTTCCAGGTTTAATGCAAGAACAAGCAATTTATGATGGTAAGACCTTTGGAATGCCATATATTAGTGCGGCTATGGGTCTTATCTATCGAAAAGATTTGTTTGATGAATATGGGGTGAAACTTCCTAATACCTGGGATGAGTTAATCGAAGTATGTAAAGCTATCCAACTAAAGCTTCCTCAGGGTTCATATCCTTTGATTTTTACTGCAGCTCGCGATGAATCATTAATTTGTACGTATATGAATCTACTTGGATCTTACAGTGGCTATGTTTACGATGGCAATTATGTTGCAACTATGAACACTGAAGCGGGAAAGAAATCCATGGAAATGTTAAAGGAATTGTTGGGGTATTGTCCGCCTGGAGCGACAACTTATGTCCATGGTGAGGTATTACAAATGTTTGGGGATGGAAAAATTGCAGCTGGAGTTTATTGGTATAATCAGGCCGCGATTTTTGAAGATCCAGAAAAGTCAAAAATTGTAGGGAAATGGGATGCATATTTAATGCCTGGTGTAAAACAGGCTGATGGGAGTA
>JAPLGF010000277.1 GCA_026390275.1 Candidatus Atribacteria bacterium | reverse complement strand
ATCGAATTCCAGGAAGATTCGGATCAACCGAAAGACTCCAAGGGGTGGCATTGTATTCTGGATCAGGAAAAATGTGAGCCACCCTTTTTTCTCCGGAATTTTTCCGATGGTGACCGGATAGTATCCAGTGGAAAGGAGAGGAAACTCAAAGAACTTTTCTTGGAAAAGGGAATTCCTTCTGAATGGAGAAGATGTCTCCCCCTGGTATGCGACCGGAAAAAGATTCTCTGGATTCCCGGAATTTTACTTGACGAAAGAGCAAGAGTTCAGGACAATAGCAAAAGTATTCATTTTATTTCGGCCAGGAAGTGCTAGAGGTGAAGCCGATGGATCGGTGTATTATAGATGAAGTTTTGCTCCCCGAGTCAATTATTCAAAAAAGAGTGAAAGAACTGGGAGAACAAATCAGTCGCGATTATGGTGGACAGGAAGTTAGGGCGGTGGGAATTCTTCGCGGGGCGTTTATTTTCATGTCGGACCTGGTGCGGAATATATCGGTTCCTCTGAGTGTTGATTTTATGGCAATATCCAGTTACACCGAGGGGCGTGACTCGGGGGGTGTTGTCCGGATTTTGAAAGACCTTGATAAGCCAATCACCAATAAACACGTTCTCATCGTGGAAGATATTGTCGATACTGGCCTCACGCTTCATCACCTCAAGGAAGTTCTGATGATCCGGGAACCGGCCAGCCTGAAGGTCTGTGCTCTCCTGGATAAGAAAGAACGGCGTCTCATCCATGACCTGCAGGTGGAATATACCGGATTTGAAATTCCGAATCGTTTCGTCGTGGGGTATGGATTGGATTACGCTGAAAAATACCGGAATTATCCCTTTATCTTTGTTTTAAAACCGGAATTTTACCAGTCGTTGTGATGTGTTACAATGGAGACCGATGAAATGGTGTAAGAGTTGGGTCCGGTCCATAAGACCTTCACAGGACAGTGTTAATATGAGGAGGATGAATACTTAGGTGAAACTGAATAATAACCCGGGTGGGAAATTTTATAGAAACTTGGGGTTCTATCTCCTGTTTCTGATTATCATTATTTCTTTAGCCACATCTTTTATGCAACAGGAGGTTCCACCCCGCTCGTATACCTATACGGAATTTATCGATCTGGTAAAAAAAGGCCAGGTAGAAAAAGTTACTATTATGGAGAAAAATATCCTTGGCCAGCTGCGGGATGGAACCCGGTTCAGTACCTATACCCCTGACGATCCCCAGCTCATTGATACCTTACGGGTAAACAAGGTCAATATCGATGCCAAGCCACCGGTCGAGCCGTCCTGGTGGGGTCGGATTTTGAGTTCCATTTTCCCGACTATTTTGCTCATCGTGGTCTGGGTTTTTCTGCTCCAACAACTTCAGGGGGGGAGCAAGGTCACCTCGTTTTCGAAAAGTCATGCCCGGATGGTGGATCCGGAGAAGGTGCGGGTCACCTTCGGTGATGTGGCCGGGATCGATGAAGTCAAAGAAGAGATGAAAGAAGTGGTTGACTTCCTCAAGAATCCCCACAAGTTCCAAAAATTGGGTGCCCGGATTCCCCGGGGTGTTTTACTTTATGGACCTCCCGGTACTGGGAAAACTCTTCTGGCGAAAGCGGTTGCCGGAGAAGCGGGAGTCCCCTTTTTTAGTATTAGCGGTTCTGACTTTGTCGAGATGTTCGTGGGTGTGGGTGCGGCCCGGGTTCGGGATCTCTTCAACAATGCGAAGAAAAATGTTCCCTGTATTGTATTCGTAGATGAATTAGATGCCGTTGGCCGTCATCGTGGTGCCGGTCTGGGGGGAGGCCACGACGAGCGGGAACAAACCCTGAACCAGCTCCTGGTGGAAATGGATGGCTTTGATCCCAACATGGGCGTCATTCTGATCGCCGCCACCAACCGTCCGGACATCCTGGATCCTGCTCTTCTGCGTCCCGGTCGTTTTGACCGGCGGATCGCCGTTCCCCGTCCGGATGTCAATGGTCGGGAAGCCATCCTGCGTGTCCATGTCAAAGGGAAACCGCTCGCCAGTGATGTCGATCTCAAGATCCTGGCCCGGCGGACCCCTGGTTTTGTGGGAGCGGATTTGGCGAACATGATGAACGAAGGAGCTCTGATTGCTGCCCGAAAAGGGAAAGAAACCATTCAGATGGAGGATGTCGAAGAGGCGATTGATAAGGTGGTGGCGGGGCCGGAACGGAAAAACATGATCATTAGTGAAAAGGAAAAGAAAGTCGTGGCCTACCATGAATCCGGTCACGCCCTGGTGGCCAAGGCTCTTCCCAACGCTGATCCGGTCCATAAGATATCCATCATTCCCCGAGGAGGAGCTGCCCTCGGCTATACGCTTCAGCTCCCAACCGAAGATCGTTATTTGATCAGTAAACAGGAGCTCTTAAGCCGTTTGGCGGTCCTTTTGGGTGGACGGGTGGCGGAAGAAATCGTCTTTAAAGACATCACCACCGGTGCTCATGATGATCTGCAGAAAGCCAGCGAGATCGCCCGGGAAATGGTATGTGAGTATGGTATGAGCGATGTCCTGGGGCCACTCATCCTGGGACGACGTCATCAGGAAGTCTTTCTGGGGAAGGATATATCCGAAGACCGGAATTACAGTGAGGAAGTGGCCTTCACTATCGATAAGGAAGTGCGTGCCGTGATCGATAGTGCTTATGGTCAGGCTCGGGTCATACTCACCACTCGACGGGATAAACTGGATATTTTAGCCTCCAACCTGTTGGAGAAAGAAGTCCTGAATAGAGAAGAAATTGACCGCATTCTGGAATCGATCAATGGGAATGGTTCAACAAACGGAACTTCCCTGAACGGGACCCTGCCCGTTCCTTCGGCCAAACCACTCCCATCGCCTGCCAACCCATCCACACCGGGAGAAGAGAGGAAAAACGAAGAATGAGAGAGAAAACCCTCCGGATTGGCTTAACCGGTTCTGCAACAGCTATTGTGGGCAATGATAACATTGCCGAAAAATTTGAACCAGATATGGTTCCTGCTTTTGCCACTCCCATGCTGGTATCCTTGATGGATAACGCGGCCTACAACGCCGTGAAAAATCATTTGGCGGAGGGTTATGAAAGTGTTGGTACTCGTATCAGTATTTCCCACATTGCTGCGACTCCGCCTGGGATGAAAGTCACTGCTCGGGCGACTCTGATTGAAATTTATCGAAACCGGCTGGTTTTTGAGGCCGAAGCTTTCGACGAGGTGGAGAAGATTGGAGAAGGAAAATTGGAGCGTTTTGTCATTAAACGTGATGTTTTCCTCCATAAGCTGGAATCGAAGTCCCGCCTCATTTCCCACTGATATGAGTTAGCCGCTTTTCTTATCACCTTTTCTTTTTTTTGCGGATAGCACGGGGAGTCCTTTTTTTCATTTTATGTATGGGAGAAATGTATCAGGTTTTAATGGGGAATTGAACGACCGAAAATGAGGAGCGTGACAATTTTTTTATGAGGCAATTTTGTGTCTTTGGTTTGGGAATTTTTGGGAAAAACATTGCACTGGCTCTTTATCAGCAAGGATTCATGGTTTTAGGAGTAGATATCGAGGAAGCACCGGTGAGAGATCTGGCCGGAAAAGTGACGGAAGTGGTCCAGGCGGATACCACCGATGAAAAGGTACTGGAAGCTTTGGGGATTCGAAACTTCGATGTTGCTATCGTCAGTATCGGTAATGATATCCAGTCCAGTGTCCTGACCACGCTTGCCTTGAAAGATATGGGAGTTCCCTTCATCATCGCCCGATCCATCAATGAAAATCACGGAAAAATCCTGAAGAAAGTCGGTGCCGACCGGGTCATTTTTCCGGAATATGACATGGCCTTGAAGGTGGCTAAAACTCTGGCTTTTCCTAATGCCATTCGAACCGAAGAGCTCTTTCCCGGGTACAATATCATCGAAGCCAAGCTTCCTGCCACTCTGTGGAATTCTACCCTCAGCAAGTCTCAACTTCGTACCCGGTTTGGAGTCACCATCCTGGCAATCAAAAGGAATGAAGAATTTATTGTTTCTCCGGCCGCAAGTGAAACCCTGCTCAAGGATGATATCGTTTATGTTCTGGGAGATGAGCAACAACTCAAGAAATTTTTTAAGGAGATGGCAGTGGAACATGGGGAAAATGGAGCATAAACCATGAAAGCACAGCTCGAATGTTACTGTTGTAGCCTGCGTCAGGCCCAGGAAGCATCAGAGATATCGGGGCGAGACCGTGGTTTAGCCTGGAAAGTGACCCAGGAGGTGTGTAAACTCTATTCTCAAGCTGATCCGAACTGGACACCGGCTTACATGACCACCCTGGCGCACCAGGTGGCCAAGAGGATGTTGGGGAACGAGGACATTTTTCTGGCTCAGAAACGGTATTACAACCGCATGGCACTCGATCTCTATCCCCGTCTTAAGGACATTGTGGAAAAAAGCACCAATCGTTTGGAAACAGCTTTGCGAATCGCCATTGCTGGAAACATCATCGATTTGGGAGTCTACCGGGAGGTGAAAGTCGATGAGATCCTGTCCCAAATTGAACACACCCCTTGGGGTATTTACCAGTTTGAAGAATTTAAAATGGATTTAGAAAAAGCCAATACGTTGGTATATGTGGGTGATAATGCGGGAGAGGTGGTCTTTGACCGGGTCCTGCTGGAAGAGATTGATCATTCCCGCCATATCCTCTTCATTGTGAAAGGTGGCCCTATTTCCACGGATGCCCTTTTAGAGGATGCCCGGGAAGCCGGGATTGATCAGGTGGCTCGCATCGTTACCACTGGCCAGGCCGAGATCGGGATTTCCTTGGAAAAAACCTCCTCTGACGTCCAGTCATTCTGGAAAAGAGCGGATCTCATCATCTCCAAGGGACAGGGTAATTACGAAACCCTGAGTGATCATCCAGAAAATATCTATTTCTTGCTCAAGGCGAAATGTATTCCCGTGGCTCGAGAGCTCGGTGTGCCCCAGGGTTCCCTCATTCTGAAAAAAAGGTAAAAGTGAGAGGATAATCACCATATACCACCGCCAGCGGTCACCTCTCTCGAAAGGGGAATTATTATAGGGGACGGGTGCCATCTTACTATTTACTTCTTTTTATTTCCGTTTTTTTTTCATGATTATTTTATTTTATGGTACAATATCGTTGACTGCATCATCTTGAGGGGAGTGAGAAACTTTGCCGACTGTTGAAATCAAAGCATGTGGAGGCATCATTCTCAAAAATTCTGCTGAAGGTTGTCAAATCCTCTTGATTCGAAAACGCAACGCCTCCATCTGGACTTTTCCGAAAGGTCATAAAGAACCAAATGAATCCGACGATTGTACTGCCCTGCGGGAAGTGGAGGAGGAAACCGGAATAACCTGTGAGCTGGTTGAAAAAGTAGGTGAGATTGGCTTTTCGTATTTAAAAAAAGGGAATGAACACCATGAAACAGTCACCTTTTTTTTGATGAAGCCCATTGTGGAAAACCCAATTCATGATACCGGAGAAATCGAAGAAACTCGCTGGTTTCTTTTAAGTGCTGCGGAGCAGGTTCTCTTTTTTGAAACGGACAAAGAGATTCTGGGACGTGTGGTGACATTGAATTCCAGACATTTCCTTGAGGATGGTCATTTTAAGATATAGGTTGATGTCTTTTCCAACTCAACGACTCAATATCTCAATATTATTTTCGGGGTAGGAAATCTGGTGTTTTAATATTGGTTTAATAAAACGGGAGGGGGAGGATGATTTTTTGCATGTTTTTGCCAGAATACATATTCAACGCTTGAAAAATGCATTAAAATAAGGTACAAGGAGGGGTAGAGATGGTTTCCCCGACGTCTCAGGGAAACAGATCCCCGATTAAAGCAATTCATTGCGGACTAAGGAGGTAATCCAATGGAGCTTCTCAAGGTCTCTTCCAAAACCAGACCAGCTGCTTTGGCCGGTGCACTGGCTGGAGTGATCAGGGAACACGGAAAAGCAGAAATGCAAGCAGTTGGAGCGGGGGCGGTGAACCAGGCAGTCAAGGCGATTGCCATTGCCAGGGGGTATTTAGCGCCGAGTGGGGTTGATTTGGTCTGTATTCCTGCATTTGTGGACGTAAAAATTGATGACAACGAAAAAACAGCCATACGTTTTATTGTCCTTCCTGGATAGGGGGAAATCCATTTATCATTAAAGGAGGTACGTGGAGGGATGAACAAACAAGAGTTAGTCAGTGCCGTTTCAGAGAAATTGAATAAGGATAAGAAAGTCAAAATTTCCAAGAAAGACATGATTGAAATTGTTGATACACTGTTTGATGTGGTACAGGGAGAGTTGAAAAAAGGAGAGAAAATTCAACTCGTGGGGTTTGGAACCTTCGGAGTCAAAACGAGGCAAGGACGAAGAGGGAGAAATCCACAAACTGGCAAAGAAATCCAGATCCCGTCCACCAATGTTCCATTTTTCCGTCCCGGGAAAGTCTTAAAGGACACTGTCAAATAGTCCGTTCTTCCATCACGAACCCATATATTTAAAAAGAAGGGGATTTTTCTCCCCTTCTTTTTTGTTGATTTTTTTTACAATTCGCAACCTCATTACTGCTTTTTACCAGGGGAGGATTCATCCGATGCTCTGTGACTACCATATTCATACCCATCGTTGTGGTGATGCGAAGGGAGATTACGAAGAATATATCCAGGAAGCTGTGCAAAAGGGAATAACAGAAATTGGTTTATCCGGTCACTGTCCGCAATATTTTCTGCCTAAGAAGGAACGAACCAGGCAATGTGCCATTCCGGAGGAGGAACTGGAGCTCTATATCCAGGAAATTGAATTCCTCAAGAGAAAATACCAGGACACCATGAACATTCGAATTGGGTTGGAGATGGATTATCTCCCCGGGAAAGAAAACGATGCTCTTCCCGTGATCAACTTTTACTCTTGGGATTATCTCCTCTTATCGGTTCATTTTTTAGGAGATTGGGCGTTTGATAATCCACAGTACATCCATCTCTATGAAGGAAAAAATATTGAAGACATTTATCGCAACTATTATCGGACGGTGATCCAGGGGATTCGTACTGGTTACTTTCAAATTATGGCTCATTTCGATCTTCCGAAAAAATTTGGATTCCGTCCTTCATCTCCGGTCGAAGAAGAAACCGAAGCCCTTCTTGCGTGTCAAAAAATAGGAATGGCCCTGGAGATCAATACTTCTGGACTCCGTAAGCCGGTCAGAGAAACGTATCCTTCATTCGACATTCTTCAGAAAGCACATGCTCTGGGAATTCCCGTCACGCTTGGTTCCGATGCTCATCAACCTGCCGAGGTGGGGAAAGACTTCGATCAAGCTATCCTTCTTCTCCGTAAAGCCGGCTTCACTCACGCTGCCCAGTTTGAACAGAAAAAGTACCACCTTTACCCGCTACCAGCCATAAAAAGCAGTGAATAAACAATCATGCCAGTTCCCAAATCTTTCACGACTCCCGATTCACCGTATTTCACAATTCCATTTCATACAGCGCGAATTTTCGGTAGATTTTTCCTCCCGCTCCGAAAGCTTCCAGAACCATTTTTTTGTTCTCCGCATCGATAGATGATCCTTCTGCTTCAGTGTAATTCATTTCCTTGGCCGCCCGGAAAAGTTCATAGAGAATAGCACGGGAGACGCCTTTCCCTTGATATTCCGGAATGACAAAAAGGAGAAAAGCCCGGCCTCTTTTGATTTTTCGGCGTCCCAAGAGAAAAATGGTCAGACCAAGAGGGGAGAGTCGACCCCTTAGGCGTTTAAGGATCAGGTTATAATCCGGAATGACCGCAGCAAATCCAATGGGACGATCTTCTTTATAAGCGATCTGGACAAACTTGGGGAAAGTGAAATTTTTTAGATTTCTTGCTTCCCGCATGAGCTCACTCTCCTCCGGGGGAACCAGGTAGGACCATTCCACCGGCATGGAGGTATTCATGATGGTAAAAATATCATTCACACACTTTTTGAGCTGCTTGAATTCCACATGCCTGATGTCAAAACCATGTCGTGCTTTCACCCGGTCAATTCGCTCTTGAATAACCGAAAGGGGGATCTCGTTGAGATTGAAGTGAAAAGCGAGAAAGACGTGTTTTCGATTAAAACCGTACTTATCCAACAGCTCCTGGTAGTGGGAGGGGTTATAAGATGTGAAAACGTATGGTTCTTGTTCGAACCCATCGATAAGTAAACCTCTCCAGTCATCTCCGTTGGTAGGAGAGACCGGACCGATCAATG